>JAGWYB010000016.1 GCA_018969585.1 Actinomycetales bacterium
ATTCGATGACCGAGGGAATGTCTGATGTTGTTTTTAACGGAAAATATCGCGGCTGGGCCGATCGAACCGCTGAGGTAATGGCGGCTAATTGGCCAGATTTCACTTACGCAAATTTCGCAGTCCGAGGAAAATTAGTTGGCCAAGTTGTACGCGACCAGATTCCGATGGCGCTGCCATTTATTGAAGGCAGGTCAACACTCGTTTCTTTTCACGCTGGAGCCAACGATGTTATTCGCCCAAAATATGATCCCAATAAAACTATCGCGACCTATAACGAAGGCGTAGATACCCTGACAAGAGCGGGTGCAACGCTCGCGCTCTTCTGTGTATTGGAAGACACCGGCGCAAAAACTCGAGCCGCGAAGGTTTGGCAGGAACGTTTTGCAGTATTCAACGAAAATGTAAGACGCAGAGCCGCAAGCGTTGGCGCAATTCTCTTTGATCCAAACCTTGATCACTTCTGGCGCGATACTCGTTTTATTGATGCAGATCGCCTTCATTTAAATAGCGAAGGACATCGCCGCGTTGCACAAGCAGTCTTGGCTCGCTTTGAATTACCTCACGATAAAGATTGGCGAAAACCTTTGCCGCCTGCCCAACCGATTACACCATTACAGAAAGCTGCTATCGACTTTAAATGGTTCTATAGCTTTGCCATTCCGTGGATGGGTCGACGTCTGCGTGGAAGATCTTCTGGCGATGGTCGAAGTTGTAAATATCCAATTCCAATCCCGTTTAATAACTAGATTAGAAAGTTAGCGCAGTCCAACTCCATTTATAAGTTCCAGGTTTTATTAAATATTTAGGCAAGGTATCGGGACCGCAAGAAGCGGTACCGACTCCGCGATGAGCAGCATCTATGGTGATAACGGTATTTCCGGAAGGTTGCACAAAAACATTATGAGTTGTATCAGCAAGATCAGTCGATCGCATCGGAGTCACGGTAACCATTCGCGGCTTATCCATCTGTATGTAAATTCCATGATTTGTCCGGTTAGCTAGCGAGAACCAACGGACGCCGACATGTCCGCCATTTTCCTGCGGTTTTACATAAGGAACATATTGGTCGGATACGGGTGAATTCCACCGATGCACTTTTCCGTTGGCACGGTCTGGCATGGTTTCAAATGGCCCGGTGCCAAAGTAAACGAGTTGATCCAATTCGCCATTCATTTCAAAGTTAGTTCCAATGCGTGCAATGTCATTTAGCTGCTTGGGCAGCTGCAAGCTCTCCGTCACGCGAATTCCGTCGACTACAGTCTCAACAAATTGCTCATGCTTTAACTTAATCCCAGTTCCTGTTTTCCAGGTATTTGTAATTCGGATACCTGTCGATTTGCGAGATATCTTGCAATTTACTTTTACTAGATCTCGTAATCCCCAACCATCCCATTTTTCGGAGATATGGCCGATGAGGTCGTTATCAGTTGGTGCTCTCCAAAGGGTTAATCTTGGCGGCACAACTGAATTTGGGATTTGAATATTTCCTTCTTGATCAACAACTGCTTGATTCATCTTTTCTAGCCGTGGCTTCGGCAGAGGTTTGCTAGTAAGAGCGAATTGATAGGTACTTACTTCATTACCGGTATGAGCCCAAGGAGTACTCAAAGCATATTGAATTGAGAAGTTTATGAATCGCTCACCTGCTCCGTCGCCGGACTTTAATATTTTCGAGGGGATCTGGATTGCGATAGTTCTGCGGGGCTTAATGTTTGCAATCTTCAAGTCGTGGGTTGAGATCAACTTGCCGTTTACTGTGATTTCATAGCGGAACTTAAAACCGCGGGTATCAGAGAAGAATTGTTTGTTGAAGATTTCAAAGCGACCGGTCTTGGCATTCTTTGCGCGAAATTCAATTGGGGAAGCAATCTGTCGAAATTCTTGAAGAGCAGGTTTTGGAGAGCGGTTTGCAAAGAACATTCCGTCGCAGACGAAAGTTCCATCATGTCTGGTTTCGCCAAAATCGCCCCCGTATGCCGAACGGATAGTTCCATCTTCTAATCGCTGATTTAATCCGTGATCCCACATCTCCCAGATAAATCCACCCTGCAGACCTTTGGTGTTATGAATAGCTTCCCAATACTCAGAGAGCGTGCCGCTGCCATTTCCCATGGCATGGGCATATTCACACATAATTAATGGGCGATCAGCTTTCTTGGATTTTGCAAAGGAAACTATTGCGGAGATTTCTGGATACATCGGACAGACCACATCAGTTAAATCGTGATTCTTGGTCCAATTTCCTCTAATCGCACCTTCATAGTGAAGCGGTCGGGTGGGATCAAAGCTTCGCGCATAACTTGCGGCAGCGCGATGATTTAAACCAGCTCCAGATTCATTTCCCAGCGACCAGAGAATTACTGAAGGATGATGAATATCTCGCTGAATCATTCTTGCAACGCGATCAACCCAAGCATTCAAGTAGCGCGAATCATCACAGAGAGTGTTCTGGAACGCGTGAGATTCAATGTTTGCTTCACCAACAGCATAGAAACCAAGTTCGTCACAGAGATCTAAAAGCGCTGGATCATTTGGGTAGTGAGCAGTCCTGATTGCATTGAAGTTCCATCGTTTTAACTCCAATAGATCTTGGCGCATGTATTCGCGATCCATAACCCGACCAGTATTTGGATGGAAATCGTGGCGATTTATGCCATAAATTGTTACGGGTTGGCCATTTACTAATAATTCATTTCCTATTACTTCAACTCTTCTGAATCCGAGCGTTACTGTGCTCATCTCGACTAATCCGCCATTTGGATCCAACAGCTCAATCTCAAGATCATAAAGTTTTGGCGATTCAGCGCTCCACGGAGAGACGTTTGGAATTTTTAAATCAAATTCGATTGGGCCCGGAATTATCGGTTCGGTTGCGAGAAATTCTTCATACTTAGCTATTGGCATAGAGCCATCCCAATATGTGCCTAGGAAATACTCGCTTCCAGCCGCCTGCTCTTCGGCAGTTTTCTCGGTCCACTGTGGCGCTTTACGAGCGATGACTTTTGCCGTTTTGCTTAAACTTCTTAAGCCGGCGAGCCTAACTCGTACTTGGTAATTCTCAATCGGCGCATCATTTATTGAATTTATATGGGCCCGAATATTTAGCGCACCTGTTTTATTGTCGGGCGCTAAGTTAGGGGTGGCATAAAAGCGCTCGAGGAATACCTCTTCGGTTGCATAAAGTTTTACCGACCGAGTAATTCCACCGTGCCACCATTGATCCTGATCCTCAATAAAGCTTGAATCTGACCACTTAATTACCTTGATCCGTATCTCATTTGAGTCATTTGTTACGAAGTCTGTAATATCGAAATCGGCGGCAAGCCTTGAATCTTTTGCTGATCCAACTTCAACACCATTTATATACACAATAGCAACAGATTCAAAACCGCCAATTGAAAGAACAATCCGTTTGTTTACCCAGGAAGTTGGAACTGTAAATTCACGTTCGTAAATTCCAGTTGGATTATTAGTTGGAACGTTCGGCGGCAGTTCATCAAAAGGCATCTGAACATTTGTGTAAATTGGTTTATCGCCGAAGGGTTGTTCACCTTCAACCATGGTCCATAAACCGGGCACAGGGATAGTGCGCCAGCGCCTGCTTGGTTCTTCATTGGGGTTATCGAGAAGTTGGAAATTCCACTCACCATCAAGCGAGACAGTAAGTACCCGCCGCAGATTGTTCATCGGAAGGCGATTAACCGAAGTGGTCTCGGGATTCATCCAAATTGGAGCGCTCACCATGAAGCGAATCTACCGCGCATTGTTACCCGAATTTGCTGACATAATTCTCTCTCGCGCCTCCCTAGCTCAGTGGTAGAGCATCCGCCTTGTAAGCGGAAGGTCGTCAGTTCAATCCTGACGGGGGGCTCCAGTTCTTCGAGTTGTTGAATTCGATTCTCTAAATAGACTTCGGAGAATGAAGAGAGTTTTGACTTTCATTGTTGCGATTTTCCTGTTGAGTGGCTGTGCTTCAGATACTTCCCAAAATCAAAATGAATTTAGCTCTCAGGACGCTATGTTTGCGGAGATGATGATTCCTCATCACGAACAGGCAATCGAAATGTCGGATTTAGCGCTCGCTAAAAGTAAGTCAGACGAGATTCTTTCGCTCGCAAAGCAGATAAAGGAAGCTCAACAACCAGAGATTGAATTAATGAGAACTTTTACCGGCGAGAACGCTGGCATGCACGCCGGTCACACGATGATGGGAATGCTTGATGAATCGGAAATGGCTGAGTTGAGCGCCGCAACTGGTGAGGCTTTTGATCAGCTCTTCCTAAAAGGCATGATTGAACATCACAAAGGTGCCATTCAAATGGCTGAAATGGTTGTTGGATCTGCAAATTCGACCGTTTCGGATTTGGCAAAATCAATTATTTCTTCCCAAACCGCTGAAATAGATTTTATGGAAACGCTCCTCAAAAATTAGTTTGAGAAGTCCATCCGGCACATGGAATCATGGGCGAGTGCCAAGAGTTGATGAGAGCGCTTCACTTCGCGGTGATGTTCGGCGCCTGGGCGATCTTCTCGGCCAATCCCTAACAAGGCAAGATGGCCAAGAACTTCTAGATCTTGTTGAGTCGGTTCGCAAATCAGTTCGCGAGGGTCGCGGTAAGGAAATTCTCGATGGAATTTCCACTTCAGAAAAAGTAAAACTAGTACGAGCTTTTAATGTTTATTTTAATTTAGCCAATGTTGCAGAGCAGGTTCACCGCTCAAGAATTTTGGCGGCGGCACGAGAAAAAGGCGGATCTTGGTTAACTCGCGCAATCGACAAGATTGCAGAAAATACCGGCGCTAATAAAGTAACTGTTTCAGAGATAAAGAAATGGCTAGAGAATTTTGAGGTAAGACCGGTATTTACCGCCCATCCAACTGAGGCAGCTCGCCGTTCAATTCTTACCAAACTCGCAACTATCTCTGAACTTTTGGATCAACCAGAAAGTAATTCTCGGGAACGTAAATTGGCAGAAGCGGTAGACCTACTTTGGCAGACGGATGAACTCCGATTGGGCAGACCAGAACCTTTGGATGAAGCGATAAACGCTCTTTACTATTTGGATGATCTCTTCCGTTTAACGCTCCCTGAAGTACTCGATGATTTTGCACGAGAGTTAAAGAGACTTGATATTGATTTACCGCCAACTGCTACGCCATTTACCTTTGGTTCTTGGATTGGTGGAGATCGAGACGGTAATCCAAACATCACGCCAGAAATTACAAAACAAGCGATTGTCCTTCAGATGGGACATGCAATTCGCGTAACCATCGAAGCTTTAGATGAATTACGACAGGCGCTCTCAGTATCAACAAAAATTTCTGGAACTTCAAAAGCGTTACTGGATTCGATAGAGAAAGATTTAGCAAATATTCCGGAATTTGAGGCGCGCTTTAAGCGGATAAATGTTGAAGAGCCGTATCGATTAAAAGCTACGGCGATTAGACATCGATTGATATTTACACGTGAGCGCCATGCCTCAGGTAAACCTCATACCCCGGGAAGAGATTACGCAAATACCAAAGAACTACTAGAAGACCTTCTTCTTATGTATCAATCACTTTTGGAAAATAAGGGCGAGCTAATTGCTCATGGACTACTAGAGCGAACGATAAGAACAATCTCTGCTTTTGGTCTCAACCATGCCACTATGGATGTTAGAGAACATTCTGGCGCTCATGAGAAGGTAATTTCTAAGTTTTTCCCCGAATATCTCTCACTCTCGCAGATTGAGAAATGCCAATTTCTATCTAAAAAGTTAATCTGCCCAGCGCTTGATCACTCTAAACTCGATCAAAATGAAGCAAAGACTTTACGAACTTTTGTAGCGATTAAAGAATCTCAAGATAGTTTCGACCCTTCAGTAATCGAGACTTACATAATCTCGATGACGCGCGGACCAGAAGATGTATTGGCGGCTGCCTTACTGGCAAAAGAAGCAGGATTGATTGACCTAAATAAAGGATTCGCCCGAATTGATATCGCACCGTTGTTGGAGACCGTGAAAGAGTTGCGCTCGGCGGATTCAATACTTACTGATCTTCTCTCTGATCCAAATTATCGAAAGCTAATTGAGATTCGCGGAAATTTCCAAGAGGTAATGCTGGGCTACTCGGATTCAAATAAGGATGCTGGAATTGCAACAAGCCAGTGGGAAATCCATCAAGCGCAACGAAAGTTAAGAGATGTTGCCCGTAAATTTGGAGTGCAACTTCGAATATTTCATGGTCGAGGCGGTTCTGTGGGTCGCGGCGGTGGTCCAACTTACGATGCGATCATCGCTCTTCCGTGGGGGACTCTTGATGGCCAAATAAAAATGACAGAACAAGGCGAAGTTATCTCAGATAAATATGCGCTATCTGCGCTAGCTCGTGAAAATGTTGAACTCACTCTTGCCGCTGCTTTCGAAGCTACCGTCTTAAATCGCGCCGCAAGACAGAGCTCCTCAGATTTAGAGAGCTGGAATGCTGCGATGGATGAAATTAGCGCAGCATCATTTAAACGATATCGCAATTTAGTAGAACACCCAGATTTGCCTGCTTATTTTTACCAATCAACTCCAGTTGAACAATTAGGAAATCTTCATCTTGGATCGCGCCCATCTCGACGACCCGATGCAAGTACAGACTTATCTTCACTTCGCGCAATCCCATGGGTATTTGGTTGGACTCAATCTCGCCAGATTGTTCCGGGTTGGTACGGTGTTGGTTCTGGTTTGAAAGCGGCTCGCGAAGCAGGCCATGAGAAAACGATGCGAAAGATGCTTAAAGATTGGCACTTCTTTCGCACCTTTATAAGTAACGTAGAGATGACCGTGGCAAAAACTGATTTGAAGACGGCTGCGGGTTACGTAGATGCACTTGTTGAACCAAAATTACGTCATTTATTTACGGAAATTGAAACCGAACTTGAACTTACGAGAAGCGAGATACTTAGAATTACTGGAAAGAAAGAGATCTTAGGAGATCAAGAAATATTGGCTCGAACACTACAAATTCGCGATGCCTATCTTGCTCCGCTTCATCTCTTACAAATTTCTTTACTTAGCCAAGTGCGAAACGGCGGGGAAATTGATCCGCTAGTTGAACGTGCGTTACTCCTTACAATTAATGGAGTTGCAGCGGGACTTCGAAATACTGGTTAATTCTTATCGCGTTTTGCAATCTCTTTAATGTAATCGGGGATTGGGACGTGTTTAGCGTCTTCATTTGTGATTGGCGCTCCGTATTGAGTTGAGATTGGAATAACGCCAGCCCAGATTGGAAGATTTGCATCTTCTGGATCCAATGCACCGCCAATTCTTTTCTTTGCAGTTACATCATCAAGTGATAACTCAAGAATCATGGTCTGGGCAAACTCTTTAGCTGTCTGCTCACGTCCGGCATCCCAGAGCCCGGGAATCAAACGCTCCGTTACCGCGTAAAGACCGCGCTCTTTCTCTTCACCAGTAAGTTCTTTTGGAGTGCCAAAAATCATTACCGAGCGATAGTTCATAGATGAGTTAAAGGGACTGCGTGCGCTAACTAGACCGTCAAGAATTGTTACCGTGACACAGACCGGAATTTCTTTCTTAAGGGCCATAAACATTCGAGAACCCGTAGATCCGTGAATCAAAATTCGATTGCCATCGCGACCATATGCGATGGGGATTACTACCGGTTCCTTGCTATCGGGGTCATTGAAGCCGACGTGAGCGACTAGAGCCTCATCCAATATTTCGTAGATTTCTTCGGTATCGGCAACGCTGCGTTGCGGTTTGCGTTTAATTTCCCGTTTTGCAGACATCGCTAAAGGTTATCTGTAGATTTCGGATATGGCAAAGACGCGCGATTTTGATGTAGTCATAATCGGTTCCGGATTTGGTGGATCGGTCGCTGCATTGCGTCTAACTGAAAAAGGTTATCGCGTTGCAGTTCTTGAAGCGGGTCGGAGATTTACTGATAAAGATTTTCCTAAGACTTCGTGGCGTTTATCAAAGTTTTTATTTTTACCGCGCTTGGGGCTACGTGGCATCCAGAGAATTCATGCGCTACCTGATGTTTTAGTCCTCGCTGGCGCCGGCGTTGGTGGTGGTTCATTGGTTTACGCAAATACTCTTTATCAGCCGCCCGATAGTTATTTTGAAGATTTACAGTGGCGCCACATCACTGATTGGAAATCTGAGTTACTGCCTTGGTACGACCAAGCATCGCGGATGCTCGGCGTTGCGGAGAATCCTTATTTCTCTCCATCAGATCAAGCGATGAAAGATGTTGCAGTTGAAATGGGAGTCGGTCATACCTTCAAAATGGCACCGCTCGGTGTTCATTTCGGCGACGGCCCGGGCGTATTAGAGAAAGATCCATATTTTGGTGGCGTTGGTCCAGATCGCAACGGTTGCAGGCAATGTGGTGGATGTATGACTGGGTGTCGTTACAACGCAAAGAACACCTTGCCAAAGAATTATCTTGGTCTAGCTGAAAGCGCCGGCGCGCAAGTCTTTCCGGAACATACTGTTACTGAAATCGAAGAATTAGCCAATGGCGGCTGGAAGATAACCGCACGTAAGAGTTCTGCTTGGTTTGGCGGGAAACGCACCTTCACCGCCGGCCAAGTTGTGGTGGCTGCCGGTACATATAACACCCAGAAGTTAATGCACCAGATGAAGGCGAAACGAAAACTTAAAAAACTCTCGCCCGCGTTAGGGAAATTATCAAGAACAAATTCGGAAGCTCTAACTGGTGCAATCATGCCGAAAAATGGCCCGATTGATTTCTCCAAAGGTGCTGCGATTACTTCATCATTTTTTCCAGATGAACATACCCATGTTGAACCAGTTAGATATGGAAAAGGTTCAAATTTCATGGGGCTTCTCCAGACTGTAATTACTGATGGCGAAACGGCTCGAGAGCGGCGTAAACAATGGTTCTCAACTCTCTTACTTCGTCCTTCGATGATTGCCAAAATCTTTGATGTGCGTAAATGGAGCGAGCGAACTGTGATTGCGCTGGTTATGCAAAATGTGGATTCTTCTATTTCAGTTCGAGGAAAACGTGGCATCTTCGGTTGGCGTTTGACTTCAAAACAAGATTCCGAACATCCCAATGCAACTTATATTCCGGCAGCTAATGAAGTCGTCCGGCGAATTGCCAATAAATATGGAGGAATTCCGGGTGGACACGTGGGAGATTTAGTAAGCGCGCCATTCACAGCGCATTTTGTCGGTGGATGTGTAATTAGCGATGATCCAAAGAATGGAGTTATTGATCCGTATCACCGTGTTTGGAATTATCCAACGTTACATATTGTCGATGGCTCAAGTCTCACAGCAAATTTAGGTGTAAATCCCTCGCTCACTATTACCGCGCAAGCCGAGCGAGCATTTTCATTTTGGCCAAATAAAGGTGAGCGAGATCCAAGACCGATACAAGGCGCTAGTTATCAACGTATTGAATGGATTAAACCAAACTCACCATTTGTGCCAAGTACTGCTTTCGGAGCGCTTCGCCCTAACTGATATCCATGATGTGGCGATTGCCGCGATCAAAAGTCAGATAATTCCAGGTCCAATCGGCCATCGTTCCAATTTTGTTTCGCCCACCTAAGAGATAGAAAAGATGTAGCCAGAGCCAGGCATACCAAGCAGGAATACCACTCATTCGCAATCTTCCAACTTCAACAACTGCTTTATGTCTTCCGATTGTGGCCATCGAGCCTTTGTCGCGATATTTAAAGTTCTCTAACGGTCTCTTTTCTTGGAGACGAACTATTTGCTTGGCGACAAATCGCGCTTGCTGCATCGCAACTGGGGCGACCATTGGAAGAAATCTTCCAGAATCATCTGTGGCGCCAGCGATATCTCCGATTGCAAAAATGTGTGGATAGTTTGTAACTTGCATCGTAGGCTCCACGGTAATTCGTCCCTTGGCAGTTGGAAGTCCTAATTTCTTCATTACCGGTCCACCAGTAACTCCAGCAGCCCAGATCGTTACCTCAGACGGTAACTTGCTGCGATCTCCAAGAATAATTTCGCGCGGCTTAACTTCTTTTACCGAGGTGTTGTTAAGTACACGTACCCCTAATTTCTCTAAATCGCGCTGGGTGCGGGCCGATAGTTTTTCCGAAAACGAAGGAAGGATGCGAGGGCCTGCCTCAACGAGATTAACTCTTATATTGTCCGCAGCTTTCGCTTGGTCTGAGCGAAGTGGACCTTTCTTTAATTCAGCAATCGCGCCAGCCATCTCAACGCCAGTTGGGCCGCCACCTACAACGGTGATGGAGAGTTTTGAGTCATCTTCAAATCGACAGAGATCCTCAAAACGACGCAAGATGGAGGAACGGATATCGAGCGCTTCGGAAACGCTCTTCATGCCCAGAGCATTCTCAGAGACTCCCGGAATTCCAAAATCATTTGTCGCAGAACCGAGAGCGACAATTAGATAATCAAAATCTAGAACTTCACTTGAATCCAATTTAATTGATTTATTTTTCTGATCAATTGTTAGTGGTGAACCCATACGAAACTTGATTTTTGTTTTACGGAGCGCACCACGAATTGGATGAGCGATATGGTCTGCGGCAAGTCCCGCGGTTGAGACCTGGTAGAGAAGCGGTAAGAAGGTCTGAAAGTTATGGCGATCGACAAGAGTTACATCGGCAACGCGATCTAAGGCTTTGGCCGCTGTTAATCCGCCAAAACCAGCGCCGAGAATTACTACCTTTGGCCGATTCATCCGCCGAAGTCTAATCTTCAACCATGTCTTTATCTCGTCGAATCTTGGTCACGGGCGCCTCTGGATATGTGGGTGGCCGCTTGGTGCGAGCGCTATTAAATGAAGAGATTCCGGTGCGAGTGACGGTTCGCGATGCCAAGAAAATTACTGGCCAAGGTTGGGCTAACGAAGTTGAGATTGCTGTTGGCAACGCAACTAATTTTGAAGAGATGAAAAGTGCGCTCGAGGGAATTCATACTGCCTTCTATCTTCTCCACTCGATCGGAGTCGGAAGTGATTTCGATGAGTTGGAAGCGCGTATGGCGAAAAATTTTGCGAAAGCGGCGGAAACCGCGGGTGTAAAGCAGATTGTTTATCTTGGCGGTATCGCAAATGATGATAAGCAGAGTAAACATCTTGCATCACGAGCACGAACCGGCGAAGAGTTACGCTCCACATCAGTGCCAGTCTTGGAGTTAAGAGCTGGAATTATTATTGGATCTGGTTCTGCATCTTTTGAGATGTTGCGTCATCTGACCCATCGCCTGCCGGTTATGACAACTCCCAAATGGGTTTCGAATCGAACCCACCCAATCGCAATCCGTGATGTGCTCTGGTACTTAACAAATGCGGCGAAATTAGCGAAACCAGTAAATGGAATTTATGACATCGGAGGGCCTGAAATACTTTCTTACGCTGACATGATGCAGAAGTTTGCTAAATGTTCTGGGCTAAGAAAGCGATGGATTATTCGGGTTCCTGTTTTAACGCCAAAACTTTCTAGCCTTTGGATTGGCTTTGTGACGCCAGTGCCAACTCGCTTGGCGCGCCCGCTGATTGGTTCTTTAATAAACGAAACTGTCGCAGATCCCAAAAAAGCAATTGATGCAATCATTCCGAAACCACCCGAGGGTTTGATTGATGTTGAAAGCGCGATAAATCTTGCGCTCTCGCGAACAACTAGTAATCAAGTTGAAACACGTTGGTCTGATGCAACTGTAATTACTGCGCCTTGGCAGAAAGCTCAGAGCGACCCAGCTTGGGCTGGTGAAATTACCCATCGGGATAAGCGTGAAGTTTTTACTGACGCCCCGATTGATTGTGTCTGGCGTTCTATTGAACAAATTGGCGGCGAGACTGGTTGGTATGGCGCAGATTTCTTATGGTGGGCGCGCGGCATGCTCGATCGAGTAGTCGGTGGAGTTGGTTTAAGACGCGGCAGACGCGATCCAAAACATTTACGGGTTGGAGATAGTTTGGATTTCTGGCGAGTAGATGCGATTGAAAAAGAGAGATTACTTCGACTTTATGCCGAGATGATTCTTCCTGGAAAAGCATGGTTAGAGTTTCGAATTGAAGAAATCGATGGCAAAGTACAGATAATTCAAGAAGCGAGATTCTCACCGCGCGGTCTTGGTGGTCAGCTTTATTGGTATGCAATATTGCCGCTACATGCATTTGTCTTTCCTACAATGTTGCGCAATATCGTTCGCAGCTCCAAACGGAAGGCGCTCTTTGGAGATGCTTGATGGAAATCCCAAGAATTTACCAACTCTCTAGTTGAATTAGCACATGGAAGAGAATGCCCGGATTTCAACTAGCCTCTCTGAACTTGAGCTTGCGATCCTTGATTTCGAAGCCCACTGGTGGCGCCATGCTGGAAGTAAGGCTGAAGGGGTCCAAGAGAAATTTGGCATCGCCCTAAATGAGTACTACCAGCGCCTCAACGCCCTCCTCGATAACGAGAGCGCCCTGGCTCATGCACCTCTCCTCGTAAAGCGGCTCCGCCGGATGCGGAGGATTTGAGGAAGGGAATAGAGCACCCTAGGCTTGGCGTTAGCACTCGCCGGGCGAGAGTGATAATTCGCCCGAACCAAATTAAGGGAGACAACCATGGCAAAGATGATTGCCTTCAATGAAGAAGCGCGGCGCGGACTTGAGCGCGGAATGAATACCTTGGCAGATGCTGTGAAGGTAACGCTCGGGCCACGTGGCCGAAACGTCGTCCTCGAGAAAAAGTGGGGCGCGCCAACTATCACTAACGATGGCGTATCAATCGCCAAAGAGATCGAATTGGATGATCCTTGGGAGAAGATCGGCGCCGAACTCGTCAAAGAGGTAGCAAAGAAGACCGATGATGTCGCCGGTGACGGAACAACAACTGCGACTGTATTGGCACAAGCGTTAGTCCGTGAAGGTCTACGTAACGTTGCTGCTGGTTCTAATCCGATGTCGCTAAAGCGCGGAATTGAAAAAGCTGTTGAAGCTATTTCAGAAGAACTTTCAGCGATGTCAAAGCCAGTTGAAACTAAAGAACAGATTTCAGCAACTGCATCTATCTCAGCAGCCGATTCCACAATTGGCGAGATGATTGCAGAAGCGATGGATAAGGTCGGCAAAGAAGGCGTAATTACTGTTGAAGAGAGCAATACCTTTGGACTCGAGTTAGAGCTAACCGAAGGAATGCGTTTCGATAAGGGATATATCTCGCCTTACATGGTGACTGATACCGAGCGCATGGAAGCGGTATTGGAAGATCCATATATTTTGATCGCTAACTCCAAGATTGCAAATATCAAAGAGTTGGTTCCATTACTTGAAAAGGTAATGCAAGGCGGCAAGCCGCTTGCGATTATCGCTGAAGATGTTGAAGGCGAAGCGCTAGCAACTCTTGTTGTAAATAAGATTCGCGGAACTTTCCGCTCCGTTGCGGTAAAAGCGCCTGGCTTTGGCGATCGTCGTAAGGCGATGCTCCAAGATATGGCGATTCTTACCGGCGCAACAGTTATCTCAGAAGAAGTCGGTTTGAAGCTAGATGCCGCAACTCTTGATCTACTTGGTCGCGCCCGCAAGGTCGTAGTTACTAAGGATGAGACCACAATCGTTGAAGGCTCAGGCGATGAGGAACAGATCAAAGGTCGCGTAAATCAGATTCGCGCTGAAATTGAGAGTTCTGACTCTGATTATGACCGCGAAAAACTACAAGAGCGACTAGCAAAACTTGCTGGTGGCGTAGCGGTAATTAAAGCGGGAGCTGCAACTGAAGTTGAATTGAAAGAGCGCAAACACCGTATTGAAGATGCAGTACGAAATGCAAAGGCTGCCGTAGAAGAAGGAATCGTTGCTGGTGGTGGCGTTGCACTTCTCCAAGCTTCTAAGAAAGCATTTGAGAAATTGAAGCTAACTGGCGATGAAGCAACAGGTGCCAAGATTGTGGAGTTTGCAATCGAAGCCCCACTAAAGCAGATCGCAATTAACGCAGGTCTTGAAGGCGGAGTTGTTGTCGAGAAAGTACGAAACCTAAAAGCTGGCGAAGGTCTTAACGCAGCAACAGGTGAGTATGTCGACATGATTAAATCCGGCATTATCGATCCTGCAAAGGTAACTCGCTCTGCGCTTCAGAACGCAGCATCAATTGCTGCGCTCTTCTTAACCACAGAAGCTGTTATCGCAGATAAACCAGAACCTAAGCCAGCAATGCCTGCGGCACCTGGCGGGGATATGGACTTCTAAAGCAAGATAGACTCGCTTCTTATGTCACGCGCGACTAAGAAGAATTCCGCAAAAGTAAGCGGCGTCGATCCATTCGATGCCGCTGAACTTGCGCGCGCAGCCGCAATCGAAGATGCCAAAAAGAGTGAATATGTTGGCGAGTTAATTTCGATTGAAAACGATGAACATGTTGCTTCATATCTCTTCCACGCTGCGCTTCCTGGTTATGTGGGTTGGCGTTGGGCTGTAACAGTCACAAAGATTGAATCAGACCAACCGACAATCTGCGATGTAGTTTTACTTCCAGGACCAGATTCATTACTTGCTCCGGAATGGATTCCATATAGCAACCGAATTACTTCTGATGATGTCGTTGCCGGAACTATTGTTCCGACCGCTGCGGACGATCCACGGTTAACGCCAAGTAGCGCAATTCTTCCTAGCGATGAAGAGTTAGATTTACATGAACTATTTGAATTAGGTGGCACAAGATTGCGCGTACTTTCTATTGAAGGTAGGGATCAAGCTGCAAAGCGTTGGTATGAAGGAGACCGTGGTCCCGATTCAGATCTCGCGCGTCTTGCGCCAAAGAACTGCGGCAGCTGTGGTTTTTACCTTCCGATTAGCGGCTCACTACGCCAAGCCTTTGGCGTCTGCGCCAATGCAATTTCGCCTGAAGATGCGCGGGTGGTATCTGTTAATCATGGATGCGGCGCACATTCAGAGGCGATAAACTAGCCCCCTGTCCGCAGAGCGCGGCGCACACGACAAGATCTTTACGCCCACTTTCAATTTGAGGAGGCCCTATGCCAACCGGCCGCGTTAAATGGTTTAGCATCGAAAAAGGTTTTGGCTTCATCTCATCGGATGAAGGCGAAGATGTTTATATTGCTTCTTCTGCTCTCCCTGAAGGCGTCACGATGTTAAAGCCTGGCACAAAATTAGAGTTCGGCGTCGCTGAAGGACGAAAAGGTCCACAAGCACTCTCTGTTCGAATTGTTGAAGCACCACCATCGCTGGCATCTTCAAAAGCAGGCGCCGACGATCTTGCCGTAATTATTGAGGAATCAATAAAGATGTTAGATCGCGTTGGAAATGGCCTCCGTCATGGTCGCTACCCAAGTGAGGCTGAGGCTGCGCGAGTGGCTAAAGTTTTACGCGGAATCGCACAAGAAATCGAAGGTTAATTGCGCGCTGCGCGTCGTTTTGTGTAGCGAATACCGATTAACCCAAGCAATATTCCGAATACGCATACGAGAATCACTTTTGTCATTGCGTTTACGATAATTGCAATTACTAGCGCGATACTCCAGAGAATAATTCCCGCAATGATTATTGGAATTGCGCCTTTCATAAATTAGAGACCACTCACAATCACCATTAGGACCAAACCAATCAATATAACTAGAGTGACAGTTCTGCGAAATTTAGGGCTCACTTCAATCCTTTCGATACTACAAATTCGATACATGCGGTAAGAGCTTCAACATCTGAGGGATCAATAGCCGGGAACATTCCAACTCGAAGTTGATTCTTGCCGAGTTTTCGGTATGGCTCAGTATCTAGAATTCCATTTGCTCTTAGAACTTTTGCGATTTCAAGGGCATCAATTGATTCATCAAAGTTTATGGTTGCAACCACTTTAGAACGCATTGCAGGATCGGTTACAAAAGGAGTCGTGTAAGAAGTTTTTTCGGCCCAGTCATAGATGATTTTTGCGGATTGTGCGCTACGTCCCGCGGCAAAGTTAAGTCCACCGCCGTTATTCATCCACTCAATTTGATCAGCGAGTAACAACAGTGTCGCTAAAGCTGGGGTGTTGTAGGTCTGGTCTAATCGGGAATTTTCCAACGCGATTGATAGATCAAAGAATGCAGGGATCCAACGTCCACTCTTACTAATTTTTTCAATCCGCGCAATTGCACGCGGGCTCATCAACGCGATCCAGAGACCGCCATCAGAAGCGAAGGATTTCTGCGGGGCGAAGTAATAAGTATCAAATTCACCCGCAGATACTTCTAGGCCGCCAGCGGCGCTGGTTGCATCGACTAATACAAGTGATTCTCCGATTCCTTCTGGGCGCTTGATTGGCATGGCAACACCGGTAGAAGTTTCATTATGAGTAAGAGCGTAAGTATCAATTCCGGATTCCGCCTTGGGAAGTGGATGTGTTCCAGGCTCCGAGGAAATAACTGAAGGATCCTTTAAGAAAGGCGCAGCTTTAGCGGCGCTAGCAAACTTTGCAGAGAATTCACCAAAGGTTAAGTGTTGGGAACGATCTTCAATTAGTGCGAAAGTTGCGATATCCCAGAAAGCAGTAGAGCCACCATTACCGAGAAGAATTTCATACCCCTCAGGTAAGGAGAATAATTGATTCAATCCCTGTCGAATTTCACCTACGACGTTCTTAACCGCTTTCTGTCGGTGAGATGTGCCGATAATTGATCTCCCTTTGGTCGAAAGATTATCGAGCGCGGAATCTCTAATCTTTGATGGTCCGCAACCAAATCGGCCATCGCGAGGTTTTATCGAATCAGGAATGTTGATCATAAGGCGGTAAGCCTATGGGAAGAGCCGCTCAATCTTCCAATTGGAACCAGCTCTCGTGTAACGAATCCGATCGTGTAATCGAGAGTATCTGCCTTGCCAGAATTCAATTGAAATTGGAGTAACCAGATAACCGCCCCAATTTTTTGGTCTTGGGACAGCGCTTCCTTCCGGATAACGCGCTGCAAATTGATTAAATCTCTCCTGTAATTCTTCACGAGATTTTAAGATTTCAGATTGGTCACTTGCCCAGGCGCCAATCTGGCTTGACCAAGGCCTAGTTGCAAAATAACTGTCTGATTCACTCTCCGAAACTGCGGTTGCCCTTCCCAGAATTTTTACCTGTCGTTCCATTGCATACCAAGGGAAAAGTAGAGATACATCTGGCGATTTTGAAATCTCTCTGGCTTTTCGAGATTGATAATTGGTAAAGAAAGTAAATCCGGCATCCGAAACATCTTTTAAAAGCACCGTTCTAGAGCTTGGCGCGCTGTTTTCCGTGGTCGACAAAACCATTGCGTTGGCTTCAACAATTACTTGATTTTTAGCCGCTTCGGCTAACCAGCGAGAGAATTGCTTAATTGGATCTTTATCAAGCGCGCTTTCCACTAGCCCAATTTCGCCATAAGACTTTCGCATCTGAGAGATAGCTTCTCTATCCAAGGCATCCATAGGTGTATCTAACGTCACTTTCGCTAAACGGTCATCCTGGATTGGGAGAGACCATGAAAAGTAGGCAGAATACGCGCCATGAGCGATGACTTTAAGCCAGGGCTTGAAGGTGTTATCGCATTTGAATCGATAATCGCAGAACCAGATAAAGAAGGCAGCTCACTGCGATATCGCGGAGTAGATATCGATGATCTCGTTGGAAAAATTTCATTTGGAAATGTCTGGGGCTTATTGGTTGATGATTCGTTTTCACCAGGGTTACCCAGCGCTGATCCAATTGAACTTCCAGTTCACTCGGGTGATGTGAGAGTTGATGCACAATCTGCGACCGCGATGTTGGCAGAGCGTTATCAAATGAAACCACTTCTGGATATCTCTGATGAACAAGCACGTCTAGATTTAGCAAGAACTTCAACTATGGTCTTATCGTTTGTCGCACAATCAGCGCGTGGTACTTCGAACGCAGTGCCACAATCAAAAGTTGACGCAGGTAAAACCGTTGTAGAGCAGATGATGATTCGTTGGCGCGGCGAGCCTGATCCAGATCATGTCCGCGCAATAGATGCCTATTTTGTTTCTGCTGCCGAACACGGAATGAATGCATCAACATTTACAGCGCGCGTTATTGCTTCAACAGGTGCGGATGTTGCTGCTGCAATTTCAGGAGCGATGGGCGCAATGAGTGGACCGTTACACGGTGGTGCTCCATCTCGCGTACTTTTCATGATTGAAGAAGTTGAGAAACGTGGCGACGCACGTAAGTATGTAAAAGAGTTACTCGATAAAGGCGAGCGTTTGATGGGATTTGGTCATCGCGTCTATCGCGCCCAAGATCCGCGTTCGAGAACATTGCGTCGAACTTGTGAAGAGTTAAAGGCGCCGCGATATGAAATTGCGAAAGCTTTAGAAGAAGCTGCGCTTGCAGAACTTAGAGAGAGACGCCCAGATCGCGTCCTCGAGACCAATGTTGAATTCTGGGCCGCGGTTCTTCTTGATTTCGCAGAAGTTCCATCAAATATGTTCACTCCGATGTTTACCTCAGCGCGAACTGCCGGTTGGTCGGCCCATATCTTGGAACAGAAGCGCACCGGAAGATTAATTCGACCATCCTCGAGATATATCGGTGAAGGACCACGTAAACCTGATTCAGTCGCTGGCTGGAACCAAATTTCAAAGCTTGGCTAACCAGTAACGAAGCGGCTGTTCAATTTGTTTCGCCCATGCTCTCTCGTTATGTCCGGCTCCTTTAAATATTTTACTTTCGAAATTATTTTCCCAACCCGCCTCAATTAATTTCTGATTAGCAAGATCTTGAAATGGCGGATATTCAGCGTCATAACCACGCTCACCACGGCTCATCCAGATTCGATGGAGTTCAGATTTTGGAATTCGGGCGAGCATCCAATCAACGAGCGGCGCTCCGGCCAAGGTCCAGTGTGTAGATAGTGCGAGAGCAGTATAAAATCTTGAGCTGTAATTAATTAATGCATAAAGAGTTGCTAGACCGCCCATCGAAGAGCCAATCATTGCGCTTCTCTCGGGAGTAATTTTTGAATTAGTTTCCGCCAGAATCGCTGGCAGAATTTCCTCAAAGATTTTTGCAGTGTATGAATTACCTCTTAATTGAGAAACATTGATTGTAGGTTTCTGGGCTGGAGCGATGCCATCGCGAAAAGCATCTTCCGGACATAGGTCACGTGCCCGACCATGTGGATCCAGCTTTGTCTTTCCGTGAAAGATTGCAATTACCAGAGGCGGTCTTTGATTTAGTTCGTTTGCTACGCGGCTGGCGTTCTGTGCGAGGCGCCAGGTAGCGAAATTAGTTGCAGTCCGCCAATCAAAAATATTCTGACCATCATGGGCGATAAGTAAGGAATCGCTACCTCCATCAGGCGCCCAGTAGTCCACAACTCGGTCGCCAAATCGAACCCGTTTAACCTCGCCGGTAAGGCCGCGAAGTTGATAGCGCTTTATCTCTTCCATGATGGTTGAATCTTGCCATGGCGAATCGAGCAATTTTCTGGTTCCGACGAGATCTACGTCTTGCAGATAATCCAGCGCTCCTTGCAAGCCTTGATGAAGGTAAGGAAGTAATCCCACTTTTCATAATGGATGATGAGATTGCAGAGCGTGCAGGTGATCATCGACGAGCTTATTTAGCCGCATCACTGCGAGCGCTAAATGACTCTTTAGGTGGAGCATTGCATTTAATTTCCGGTGATCCAGTTGCGGTTTTAAGTGAATTGAAGAAGAAGACTGGCGCATCAAGTATTCACTGTGCATTTCCATATGCACCTTACGGAAATGCGCAAGATGAGAAATTGAAAAAAGCAGGAATTGAGTTAACTCAAGTTGGTAGCGGTTATGCGGTAGCGCCAGGACGAGTATTGAAAGATGATGGCACGCCATATCGCGTATACACACCTTTTTATCGCGCTTGGAGCGCACATGGTTGGCGTAAACCAGTTGCGGCGCCAAAGAATCCAAATTGGGTTTCGCCAAGTAAACTCGCAAAAATTCCAGATTGGAAAGTGCCCGCAGGTGTAACAATTCAAGAAGCCGGAGAGGCTGCGGCTTTAAAGAGATTTAAAGAGTTTCTAAAGCGTGCAGCTGATGAGTATGGCGATGCGCGAAATATTCCGGGAATCGAAGGCACAAGTCGAATGAGCCCGCATCTTCGTTGGGGTGAGATACATCCGCGAACCATGCTCGAACCGTTAGGCCAGAAGAAAGGTCACGAGGTTTATCGAAAAGAGATCGCCTGGCGTGAGTTTTATGCCGATGTACTTCACCATAATCCGCACACTTCACGCGATTACTACGATGTTAAGTATAAGAAGATGCGTTACGCAAAACCAGGTAAAGCATTCCAGGCCTGGTGCGACGGAAAGACCGGGTTTCCATTTGTAGATGCGGCGATGCGCCAATTAGTCCAAGAAGGTTGGATGCATAACCGAACCCGGATGGTTGTCGCATCATTTCTAGTTAAAGATTTACATATTGAGTGGCAACATGGGGCCAATTTCTTTATGAAATACCTTATTGATAATGATGTGGCTTCTAATTCTCATGGTTGGCAATGGACTGCGGGTTGCGGAACAGATGCTTCACCGTATTACCGAGTATTTAATCCAATTGAACAAGGTCGCCGCTTTGATCCCGAAGGTGATTACATCAAACGATTTATCCCAGAACTTCGCCATCTTTCAGGTGAAGATATCCATGAACCATGGCTAGTTTTAGATGGATTATCAAAAGGTTATCCAGAGCCAATCGTCGATCACGCCAAGGAGAGGTTGGAATCCTTGGCGCGACTCGAAGAAATTAAAGCTGCGAAACCGTTAAAGCCAAATTAGTCGACTAAGAAGTTACTGAATTGCCAAGGGTCGCTCTTATCGACCTTCTTGTTATTCCAGCCTTCAAATAGATCAACTCGATTCTTTAGTGGATCCCAATCAGCGGCATCGGAGTGAATGCCACCCCAATATTTCTCGGCATAACTAAGGACTTCACGCCACGGAAGTTCATCCGGAACAAGTAAGCCCGCGCTTGGATTTTTCATCGCCCAAGCAACAGCTGCATAAACAGCAGACGAAACTTGAACGGTGGTTGCGGATTGGCCTGGGATTAACTTTCGCGAATCTTCAATATTGAGAAGTGAACCTGTCCACCAAGATTTATATGGATGGCCCATTAAGAGAACACCAAGGCGATCATCGCCAGCGGTGATTTCATCATTCATGATTCGTTGGTTCTTATGTAACTCCCAATTGAGCATCTCAAGTTCTCGCATTGAGACGATTGCCTCATTTGATGGGCAGTACGCATAGTGAACGGTTGGGCGATAGATTGCTTTGTTATCACGCCAGACCGATAGGTGATCTGAAATTGTGAATGCTTCGCCATGGCGAATCACCATTCCTTGGATTTCAAAATGGGGAACCCAAGATCTAACCCAAGTCGTTGCACCAGGTTGGGCTATTGCAATCTGATTTTTTGGGCCAGTTGGATGTTCATAAGCGTTAACCGGCAAGGTTTTCTCGTGGGTTCCCCAACCAAGTTCAGCCGGAGCAACGCCCTCTTCGTAGAAACCTTCAACCGACCAGGTATTAACAAATTCGCCCCATTGTTTCGGTCGATTAGTTACCTGAGTATCTCGCTCAGAAATATGAATTACCTTTACATTTAAAAGATGTGCGAGATCGTTATAACGCTCTTCGCTTAGTGCGCTTTCAACATCAGGTCCAACTTTTTTATCGCTAAGACCCTTAGTTGCAATATCAACAAGCGCTTTTTTAACTAGATGTGAAACTAGCCCTGGGTTCGCTCCATGTTCAACGATTGCGGTTGCGCCCTTTTTCGTCCAAGTTGAGCGCATGTCGCGCATCCTCATATGGCGGTAATAAAGAGTTCGCTCTAATGGATGGCGATTAGCGCCACCAACATATGGATCCCACTCTTCAATTGAAGTATTTAAATATAAAACGCCGTGGTCATAGCACCATTGCAAAATTGTGTTGGCATCGATATTCCAAGCTAGATCAAGAAGAAAATCACCGGCTTTAAGGAATTTAGTGAGTTGTGAATCGAGATTTTCGCGAGTTATCTGATCTTGAATATATGTAGCGCCTTTATCAAGTGCAGATTTAACGCGAGATCTATTATCTCGCTGGTCCATAATTGTGATTTGTTTAGCATCAACTAGATGTTCGATTAGAAGTGGAAGAACTGATTGGGAGACCGAACCGGCTCCGAGAATTAATACATTATTGGTAAAGCGTGCACTCAATTAGTTGCCTCCTTTGTAGAGAGAATCTCACCCCATTCTTAACGGACGGCCGAAATCTTAGGTCCGAGAGGGTTCAACTCCTAATCGCATCGCCCCACCGGAAAACGCCTAACTTGCTCCGTTTTGCTTGATACATCGCTTCATCTGCCCGCCTGAGAAGATTTGGCTCCCCACCTTCACTTGGATCAATCCGAGCTTCGCCAATCGAAACACTTAACGCAATCTCGTTGCCATCGATGCGAAACGGAAAGGAGAGTGTGGCGCGGAGAGCAACCGCTGTCTCGAAACCTTCATCTCCCGGAACGAGCGCGCCAAATTCATCACCACCCAGGCGTGCCAATAGCGCGCCGCAAGGAATTACTCGCTCAAAGCGTTTAGCTACCTGGCGAAGTAGTTGGTCGCCAACTTGATGACCGAGGCGATCATTAACCGGTTTAAAACCATCTAGATCGAGAATTAAGAGCGAACCAGTATCTTTCTGAAATCGCTCGAACTCAGAGATAAATCGGCGGCGATTGGCCAGCCCGGTTAGCTCATCAGTGCGCGCGAGAATCCGCTCATCGCTCATCTTGCGCGCATCACTCATAGCAACCGCCATTCGTAAAAATGCCAACGCAATCGTTGCAAAAGCAGGTACCAGAACAAAACGTGGAAAATAATCTGGCCGTATTACGCTGATCGCGAGAATAAGTGAGCTTGCGATTAGCGCCAACGTGACTGCGATTGGATTAAAACTTCTGGGATGGCTCTCTTCATCAGGAGCAAACCAGTAAGAATTTGCAATCACAATAAAACCAAGCAACCAACCAGCATCACTCAAGCTGGCATATTGATAACTCTCGCTCTGGGTCAGCCAGAGATAGTAGAAATCACTGATGGTGTAAATAAGTACGCCCATCATGATAAATAGATTTCTCAAATTAAGATGTTGCAATAAAACAACGGAAATTACGGTAAGTAGAAGCACTAAATCTCCGATGGGATAGAGAATTGCCAGAAAGACTTCGAAATCGGTTCCAGAAATATTCTCGGTTGCGCTCCGGAGTGCGAAAGTTGAGATCAAAGTGGTAGCGCTGAGCGCTATGACGAGCGTATCTATTATTTCTAGAGCGTGGCTCTTCTCTTGCGATCGGAGCGAGCGGATAAAACCAAAGAGCGCAATGGGATAAAAAAGAGAGTAGGAAACTTCAGAGAGTATTGTCATTTCTGTTGCGAAGTAAGAATCTATTGCTGAAGCAATCGAGCCAATTAACCAAGCAAGTAGCGCAAGCACAAATCCTCTACGCCCCCACTCATCATCAGGTTGTGGAGAGCTTAAAGTTGCCCATATAGCAGCAAGAATTATTAAGTTGTAAAGGATTAATTCACTCCACCAAGTTGGCGGATTGAAATAACGAATTACGATATAGATAATCAGGAGAACTGTGGGTGAGAAGCGGATCAAGCGCACCCTAGAGCCTATCTAGATTTATATTTAACGCTGGTTGGTTCTGGTATTGCTTTTAAATATCGAGAAGTGCTAGCGACGTTGTTTCTTCCGCGCACCCATCCCAGCTCTCCGCACCAATTTGCGCGGCGCAACTGAAATAAGGAGTTGTAATAATTTGTACTGAAATCCCGGAACGCTAATCGCCTTGCCTTTTTGGGCAGCTTTCCACGAGTCGGCCACAACTTTGCGCGAATCAAGCCACATAAAATCAGGAAGCCCGCTCATATTCATTCTTCCGCGTTGGTGAAATTCAGTTCTGGTAAAACCCGGGCAGAGCGCGTGAACGACAACGCCGGTGCCTTTTAACTCAGTATGAAGCGATTCGCTCATCACAGTTACGAAAGATTTTGCGGCGCTATAGCTACCTCCTGCTATCCAACCTGCGACGCTGGAGACATTAATTATTACGCCATGCTTACGTTCCACCATCCCAGGGAGTGCGGCATGCATAAAACGAAGCGGCGCTCGTACTAAGACATCCAGTAAATCACTCTCGGATTGGCGGCTACTTTCAATAAAACTCTTATTTATTCCAAAGCCGGCGTTATTGATTATTACATCAAAAGGCAACGCCTTATTTTCAATTCTTAATTCAACCTTCTTTATACCTTCACTTGTTGCAAGGTCAGCAGTCAATACTTCAACTGAAATTCCAAATCGCTTCTCAAGATCAGAAGCGCGTTCATTTAAGCGAACTTTGTCTCGTGCAACTAATACAAGATCATGGCCATTTTCTGCTAAAAACTCAGCGTAGCTGGCGCCGATGCCCGCGCTCGCTCCCGTTACCAGCGCGAGGGGGCGGCGCCTCACTTCGTTATACCTTCAGTTGTCTCTTCACGAATATGCCAAGAGGTTCCATATTCTTCGAGCAATTTAAGGAACGGTTTTGGATCGAACCATTCAGGTCCATTAACTCCAAGTGGTTTCCAATCGCCACGATGAATTAGCTCCATCGCAATCACCGGATTAACCGCGGTCTGCCAGACAACCGCTTGATCACCATATTCTTTCATCGACCATTGGTTATCGATTACGTTGTAAATGTAAACGGCTTTTGGTTCACCTTTTTTATCAAGACCGCGAACTAATGCACCGGCACAAGTCTTTCCTTTCATGCGAGCGCCGAGAGTTGCGGGATCTGGAAGTGACGCGGCCAAGAGATCTCGCGGAGCAACTGAAACTCCTTGGACATCAACATTTTCTTTGCGATCCATGCCGAGCATGTTGATCGTCTTTAAAATTTGGATGAACTCAGCGCCGAGTCCATATTTAAAGTTAACTTTCTTGGCATCAATCTTCTGTGGGATTAGAACTACCTCTTCGTGTTCAACGTTGACGCATTCAACTGGTCCGATTCCTTCCGGGAAATTAAAAGTCTCAAGCTCGCTAAATGGCTCAGTTGTGAACCAGCCGCGGCCGTCTTCCCAAACCAGAGGTGGGTTTAAGCACTCTTCGAT
Organism: Actinomycetales bacterium; assembly: GCA_018969585.1. GTDB lineage: Bacteria > Actinomycetota > Actinomycetes > Nanopelagicales > Nanopelagicaceae > MAG-120802. The sequence goes on from JAGWYB010000016.1 coordinate 25,139, forward strand.
GGTGGTCCAAATTGAGAAGGAGGGAGCGAAGTTGGCTCCTTCGACCCGTAAATTTGAGCCGTCGAGAATCGTTATGGAATCGATTCGGCTAAAGAGCTCATCGCTGGCGTATTTGGCGAAAATATCGCTCATGCCAGGCTCAACGCCCATGCCAACTAGGGCAAAAATCTTTCTCTCTTCCCAGTTCCAATCGCGAGCGAACTGCTCGTCACCTAATTTCACACCGGTTTCGCGGTGCGGATAATGAGGATGTGGGCGAGAGAGGGACATCGCCATATCGATGTAGTTGGTATTTTCAATTTCGCAAGCGAGAAATATTGGCATCACAAAGCGCGGATCGACTGCATTGATTACAACATCAGGATCAGCTTTACGGATTAACTCTCTTAAATCCTCTAGCTCAGCAGCATTTACTTGCGCAGCAGAGAATCGAGGGTCTTTAAGTCTTTGGACAGCATCTTGTGCACGTGCCAGGGTTCGATCAGCGACAACTAGCGAAGTTATAAATGACCTTCGTGCTGCAATGTTTAGTATCGCTCTACCGACTCCACCAGCACCTATAACTAGCGCTTTCATGGTGAAAATCAACTCCAAACGAGATTCGATGCGTATTGTAACTCTTAATAATTTAATTGGCAATTCCCGTTGGAATACGCTCAATAATTATTAGATAATTCACAGACAATTGTCCTTGTAGCTCAGTGGATAGAGCAACCGCCTCCTAAGCGGTAGGTCGCCGGTTCAACTCCGGCCAAGGACACAAAATAATTCTCGTTAAGAATTTAATTGTTGAATCAATACAAATACACCGCAAGAAATTAGAACAAGAGCTACGAGAATGGAACCGCGTGTTCCTAAACTTTGTGGCATTCCCTTTATTCCGCTCGCATGATCTTCCTTCATATCCTTAATTACGTTTATGAAGTGCGCCGCCATTCCAAATAACGCTCCTCCTAGCCACATCCAAAGTGGAGGTGTAATTTCTTTCGAGATTACGATGGATGAAGGTAACGCGGCAAATGCAATTGCATATGGGAGTGGTGAAAAGCGAGAGAATTTGAAGTAAAAGTTGTAAGCAACTCCGCAGGCGATTCCAAGCATATAAACAAGTCCACCTCTGATTCCGAGCGGACCTAAGAGGTTTGCGATGAAAGAAAACGGCAGCATAAAGCGGAGCCAATTCCGCAAAAAAGACTCGGTTATCTCGCCGGAAACCAGAGGCTTATTGGTGCGATTATGGCGAGCGTCGTCCGCATAGTCATAAAGGTCGTTACTCCATCCAACGACAAGTTGCCCGGTAAAAACGCCAAAAGCAATTACGAACGCTGGACCTTCCCACCAATAGTAGTTAGCAAAGAGAAATGAGATGGTGGTAACAATCAAAGTAGGACCAAAGTGAGAGGCTTTAAGAAGTCCTTTGAACCGTCTCATCAAGAATATCTAGCCACTTAGGTCAAACTTCAATCGGAATGATGACTTCGTTATGTCTTAGAAATCCTGGTTTCCAAGGTGGATCAAAACGTGCGACTCGCATTGGGCCAATTGGTTTGAGTTTCGCCTTAGCCATTTCAGCGCGAAGTTCTGATTCTTTCTGGTGAATTTTCTCTTCCGAAGTAATTCCGCTAAATCCAAGTACAGCAGCTATTTGTTCACTTACTTTTCGAAGAACAACCTTTTGGTTTTTTGGAGATGGCAGAACTTTTAGTGTCGCACCCTCAGGCATTACAAATGAGACAACCCAAGATTTATCATTTATTTCCTCTTGCAGGACCGGCGCAGTCATTGCGATTTGATTCTGAGAGATGTAGGTAACCAGCGGTCGGAAACCAATACTTCCCGCCTCGGAAAATGAAGCGTCAATAACCACATCCGCCATCACACAAGGGTGGTAACGACGTATCTCAATATTGTTGAGTTTGTTTACAAGATCGAACTTTTGGCGCTCCGTCACAGCATCAGACTAGTGGTTTATTTGGAACCTGCGGAGCGCTTTAGGAGCCCACCAGTTCC
>JAGWYB010000017.1 GCA_018969585.1 Actinomycetales bacterium
TTTAATCGCAATTGCAAGAAACAAAACTAGAGGTGGCGAAGGCCATGGTGAGAGTGATTACGCTGAATTGCGATTTGCAGATCGGGGTCAGGTCTTAACTCGCTATTTAATACGAATGGATGTTGCGGATAAGCCAGGAGTTCTAGCCGCGATTGCCCAGATTTTCGCTTCTAATTCGGTATCCATTGAAACGGTCCGACAATCTGGCCACGACGCAAGCGCCGAATTAATTGTGATGACTCATCAGGCTCCTGAAGGTTCACTTGCCGCAACTGTTGCTGCAATTGCAAAGAGCGATGTTGTGAAGAGCGTTGAGAGTGTAATTCGAGTAGAGGGCGCTACTCGATGAGGATTTTTCCGTCTCGGGGTGCACATCAATGGCGCGGTGTCATCGCAGAGTATCGAAAGCATCTGCCGGTTTCTTCTAAAACTCCGGTAATTACACTTCTCGAAGGCGGTACGCCACTTGTTTCTGCTTGCCAACTTTCCGATCTGTTAGAAAACGATATCTGGCTAAAAGTAGAGGGGAATAATCCAACAGGTTCTTTTAAAGATCGCGGAATGACTATGGCGATTTCCAAAGCTGCTGAAGATGGAGCGAGGGCGGTAATTTGCGCCTCAACCGGAAATACCAGTGCGAGCGCCGCTGCTTACGCCGTAAAGGCTGGCATGACACCAGTTGTTTTAGTGCCACAGGGAAAAATTGCGATGGGAAAATTAGCTCAAGCAATTGCTCATGGCGCCAAATTACTTCAGGTCGACGGCAATTTTGATGACTGTTTAACTCTTGCTCGGGAATTATCAGAAAAGTATCCAGTCTCACTAGTTAATTCAGTAAACCCTTTTCGAATTGAAGGACAGAAGACTGCCTCCTTTGAAGTTATTGATGCGTTAGGTGCAGCCCCTGATATTCACGTAATGCCAGTTGGAAATGCTGGAAATATCACGGCATATTGGAAGGGTTACCTTGAATATAAGAAATTTGGACGTTCAAAATCTCTTCCCGCAATGTGGGGATTTCAAGCAGCTGGCGCTGCGCCACTTGTAAGTGGCGCACCAGTCAAGAATCCAGAAACTATTGCAACTGCAATTCGAATTGGTAACCCAGCTTCTTGGCAACAGGCCATTGCGGCACGAGATGAGTCAAAGGGCCTAATCGATATGGTTACCGACGATGAGATATTGGCTGCGTATAGATTAGTGTCGGCAAAAGAAGGAATTTTTGTGGAACCTTCAAGCGCTGCTGGAATCGCCGGACTTTTGAAGTATAAATCTCTAGGTAAATTGCCGAAAGATAAGCGAATAGTTATTACTGTAACTGGAAATGGCTTAAAGGATGTTCAATGGGTTTTGGATGGAGCGCCCGCACCGACTGTGGTCCCAGTAGATGTAAAGCGGGCTGCTGAAGTGATTGGATTGAGTTAATGGCTAGAGGATTTAAAGATCGCCTGACATATAAAGCAACACCAATACAAGTGACTGTTCCTGCCTCGGCTGCAAATTTAGGTCCTGGATTTGATGCCTTAGCACTCGCATTTGAGATGCGCGATATTTATATCGCACAGATCCTTGATGAAGAGTTATTTGATGTCGATGTAACAGGTGAAGGAGCCGATGAGGTAAAGCGCGATGGTAAACATCTAGTAATAAAAGCGATGATGCGCGGTTTTGAATTCATGGGTGGGAAACCTCGAGGTATTGCGTTGCGCGCCTTAAATCAGATTCCTCACGGAAGAGGCTTAGGTTCATCTGCCGCCGCAATCGTTGGCGGTCTTAACCTGGCTCGCTCGCTTGTCCTTTCAGGAAATTCGTTAATGAGCGATGAAGATTTAATTGCGCTCGCAACAGATCTTGAAGGTCATCCAGATAATGTTGCTGCCGCAGCGCTCGGTGGCGCAACTATTTCGTGGATGGAGGATCGAGTTGGCGTTCCGACTGGGTGCGCTGCGCGATTCTCAGTTGATGCTTCAATTCGAGCTTTACTCCTAGTGCCAAATTCTCAACTTTCAACAGGCAAGGCTCGCAAACTTCTACCAGAAACTATTTCTCACCGAGATGCCACAAAGAACACAGGAAGAGCGGCGCTTCTTGTTCATGCGCTATCAGTTCGACCAGATTTGCTATTCCCTGCAACCGAAGATTTCTTACACCAGAACTATCGACGCGAAGCGATGCCAAAATCGGTCGACTTAGTTAACAAATTACGAGGCGCAGGCGTTGCTGCTGTTATTTCTGGAGCAGGGCCATCGGTTTTAGTTTTGCATAACAGTTCAGCCGCCGAGCACGATGACATCATCCGAAGCGCAGGGGATAGTTTCCGGCCGATAGATGTCGAGATCTCGCCAGCGGGCGCCATCACTTCTAACGCTTAATTTCACTTGTTTTGCGGAGCCGCTGGGGGAACTGCTACCGTTATCCCGTTCGGCGGTAAGTGAGCCAAAATTCCTCTCTCTGGTCTCTAAATCCAAAGTGGGACACGGAAGAAATTTCGATCCCGAAGAAATCAATCGACAGAGGCAAAGCTCTCAAAAATCCCGCAAGCTTCACTCAAACAATTAAGCGAAAATAGAAAGTAGCAAGCAAGATAATGGCAGATACCAGCACCCGCGCTCGCAGAGAAGCCGGAGATCTTTCGGCAATGCTCCTTCCCGATCTACGGAAGATTGCAGTCAACCTTGGCATAGAAGGCGCAAGTGATTTAAAGAAACCTGAACTTGTTCAAGCAATCTCAGATTTACAAGCAGCAAATCGGGAAGCCGCCCGTGCCGAACGAGAAGCACGCCGAGCCGCTCGTTCCCAACGCCGAAAGAATTCAGAAGAGGATGACGAAATGAAAGATGATGAAAAAGATAGTCCAGAGGGCGCAAATTCATCCGATAACGAGAGCCGCGATGATCGCGGAGATCGCGAATGGCGACGAGATCGTCATCGAGGACGCGACCGTAACCGGGATCGCGGAAGAGAGCGCGACCGAGAAATAGTTTTGTCTGAAGATGATGTCTTAATCCCAGTCGGTGGGCTTCTCGATATCTTGGAGAATTACGCTTTCATTAGAACTGGTGGATATCTACCTGGTCCAAATGATGTTTATGTTTCGTTGCACCAAGTACGACGTTATGGACTTCGTAAAGGCGATGTTGTAACCGGACAAGTTCGCCAGCCTCGCGAGGGTGAACGTAGAGAAAAATTCAACGCGTTAGTTCGAGTTGATACCGTTAATGGAAATGATCCAGAAACCGCTAGAGACCGCGTCGAGTTCTCCAAGTTAGTTCCGTTATATCCGCAAGAGCGACTTCGACTTGAGACTGAACCGAATATTCTCACTACTAGAGTAATCGATTTGATTTCACCAATTGGAAAAGGTCAACGAGGCTTAATTGTTTCACCGCCTAAGGCTGGTAAGACTATGGTGCTTCAATCAATCGCCAATGCAATCACCACAAATAATCCAGAATGTCATTTAATGGTTGTTTTAGTTGATGAGCGTCCAGAAGAAGTTACTGATATGCAGCGCTCAGTTAAGGGTGAAGTTATTGCTTCTACTTTTGATAGACCAGCGGATGATCACACTTCAGTCGCAGAACTTGCAATCGAGCGCGCTAAACGCCTAGTCGAGCTAGGACACGATGTCGTTGTACTTCTCGATTCGATTACTCGTCTTGGCCGCGCTTACAACATTGCAGCGCCAGCATCTGGTCGAATTCTTTCGGGCGGTGTTGATTCTGCGGCGCTTTATCCACCAAAGAAATTCTTTGGAGCGGCTCGTAATATCGAAGATGGCGGTTCTCTAACTATTTTGGCAACAGCGCTTGTCGAAACTGGTTCAAAGATGGATGAAGTTATCTTTGAAGAGTTCAAGGGCACTGGAAATATGGAATTGAAACTAGATCGTAAGTTCGCAGATAAGCGAATCTTCCCAGCGGTTGATGTTGATGCTTCAGGTACTCGAAAAGAAGAAATTTTGATGGGGCCAGAAGAGTTGAATATTGTCTGGAAGCTCCGTCGCGTACTCCACGCCCTAGATTCACAGCAAGCGCTAGAACTCTTACTTGAGAAGATGAAGGGCACAAAATCCAACGTGGAATTCTTGATGCAAGTCCAGAAGACCACTGTGGGCCCGGACCAGAACGGAAATTAGCCCTTTCCAATTCGGTTAGGTAACCTAACGCTCTGCTGGTTCACCGGCTTGCCGGCCCAGCGAAACCATAAGGAGAAGTAAATGAAGAACGAGATTCATCCAAATTACGTGGCGACAACCGTCACTTGCGGTTGCGGCGAGACTTTCCAAACTCGCTCCACAATAGAGTCGGGCTCACTATTCGTTGAAGTCTGCTCGGTCTGCCACCCGTTCTATACCGGTAAACAGAGAATCCTTGATACCGGCGGTCGAGTTGCTAAGTTCCAAGAGCGCTTAACAAAAGCAAACGCCAAGACAACCAAAAAGTAGCTTTCTTAAAGAAGACCGAATACCCCTTTTTGGGGTACCGGTCTTCATTTATTTACGGGGAATTTAAGAAAGTGAATCGAAAAATATTCGGAGGTGATGATGTCGAAGCAAGAGAGATTTGCGAGCATGCCGGAAATTCTCCGCGAATATGAAAATTTAGAAGTTCAGATGGCAGACCCAGCGATCCACGCTGATCAGGGGAAAGCGCGTCAATTAGGTAAACGGTATGCCCAACTCGGACCCATCATTGCTGGATATAGAAAATACAAAAAGTGCGAAGACGATCTAAAAACAGCACAGGAGTTAGCCGATGATCCTGACTTTGCTTCTGAGATTCCGGGATTACAAGAAGAGTTGCAAGTTGCAGAGAGTGAACTTGAAGAATTGTTGTTACCAAAAGATCCAAATGATGATCGTGATGTAATTCTAGAAATTAAAGCTGGAGCCGGCGGTGATGAATCTGCGTTATTTGCCGGCGATCTATTGCGAATGTATCTGAGGTATGCCGAACGTCAAGGCTGGAAGACTGAAATTATCGATGCAACCGAGAGCGATCTGGGCGGATATAAAGATGTCTCAGTTGCAGTTAAATCTAGAGGAAACTCCAATTCTGCAAGCGCTCCTTTTGCAAAGCTAAAGTTTGAAGGAGGTGTACATCGTGTGCAACGTGTACCTGAAACTGAATCGCAAGGTCGAATCCATACCTCCGCAGCCGGTGTATTAGTTCTACCTGAAGCCGAAGAAATAGATGTCCAGATAAATATGAATGAGTTAAGAATTGATGTCTACCGTTCATCCGGACCTGGTGGTCAGAGCGTCAACACAACTGATTCGGCGGTTCGAATTACCCACCTTCCAACGGGCATCGTTGTTTCATGCCAAAATGAAAAGAGCCAATTACAAAATAAGGAATCGGCGCTACGTATTTTGCGAGCACGTCTGCTTGCTGCGGCACAAGAAGCTGCGGATGCTGAGGCTGCCGCTACTCGAAAGAGTCAAGTTCGCACCGTTGATCGCTCAGAGCGAATTCGAACCTATAACTTTCCAGAAAATAGGCTGACTGACCATCGCGTAAACTTTAAATCTAATAATCTTGATGCGGTTTTGAATGGTGAATTAGATGAAGTAATTGGCGCTTTACTTGAAGCAGATAAATCGGAAAAGTTGGCGGCAGCCGAGGCTTGAAATGTTGAAGGAAAGATTGCGAGCTGCGCGAGAAAAATTAAATGAAATCGATATTCCTGCCACAGACGCCGAACATCTTGCGGCGTTCGTACTAGGAATCGAGCGAATGCAACTCCATGCTCGAGAATTTTCATTTAATTCAGATCAAGAAAAGGAATTTACTGACTTGCTTGAAGAGCGTGTCAAAGGCGTGCCTCTTCAATACTTAACCGGAGCCGCCCCATTTCGCCATTTAGTTTTTGAAGTCGGTCCCGGTGTTCTTATCCCACGGCCAGAAACGGAACTTTTAGTTGATGCAGCACTTGTAGAGATTGAACGAATGCAAGCAACAACCGAGTGGAATGGACGCGCTATTTCAGTAGTTGATCTGGGATCTGGAAGTGGCGCCATCGCAGTATCAATCGCTTACGAAGCTCGGTTACGAGGAATGCCGGTACAAATTGTCGCAGTCGAGAGTGAACCGGATGCTCTAAATTGGCTTAAGCGAAATATTGCAAAGCATGAAGTTGATGTCCGGGTTGTCGAGAGTCGAGTTGAGAGCGCGTTGCAAGATGTCAGGTGTGATCTAGTGATTGCAAACCCGCCATATATTCCCAATGCATTAGAAATCGGACGTGACTTACCAATCGAGTTGAAATATGAACCAGTATCGGCCCTATACGGGGGCAGAGATGGGATTGAAGTCCCACTTTTATTTATCGAAGCTGCTAGTCGAATTCTCAAAAACGGTGGACGATTTCTTATGGAACACCACGAGTCTCAATTCGATTCACTATTTGCAACGCTGAAGCGAGATTTTCGTGAAATAAACTCATTTCAAGATCTAAATCAAAGACCGCGCTGGGTTTCAGCCAGGAAGAGTTAACTCAAATGGCAGAGACTTTGAAACTAGAGGAACAAAATAACGAAACTTATATTGCCAACGCCGCAAACGCTCTACGGGAAGGCCGTTTATTGATAGCGCCTTTAGAGCACGGTTATGTCTTTGTCGCAGATGCATTTAATCATGCAGCTGTAAAGAAGATGCACATTATGCGAGGCGATGATCGAGGAGTTGCGGCTCAAGTAATTGTTGGCGATATTAAAACAGCTACCGGAGTAACTAATGAGTTTGGCGCCACAACTAGAAAATTATGTGAAAAATTCTGGCCAGGATTACTCACTTTAAAAATTGCGCCAGCTCAAGGTTTGGTCTGGGATTTAGGAGATGACCGTTCACTCGAAGAGATTGCGCTACGCGTTCCAGCAACAGAGTTCTTAAGAGAAGTTGCACTAGCTACCGGACCACTGGCTGTGGCTTCGGCTAGTCGGACGGGTATGCCGCCGAATCGCAAAGGCAGACTTTTCCCGGCTCTCGATGCCGATTATGCGTATTTCTTTGATGCAGGTGAATTACCCGATGGACCACCGAGCACGGTTATCTCCGTCAAATCTGATGGGCTTACCTTGGTGCGCAAAGGGGCAATTTTGCTCGAAGAACTTCGAACCGTCACTCCAAATATTGCAGTTCCGGCTTAGGATTCCGGTATGACCGAGTTCTACGGACCAGACTTTGACGCCTTAAGTGCGCAAGATCCAGAAATAGCAAAATTATTGTTATCAGAACTCACTCGACTTAGAAATAATCTTCAATTAATAGCTAGCGAAAATTTAACTTCGCCCGCTGTTTTAGCAGCCATGGGTTCAACTCTCTCCAATAAATACGCAGAGGGCTATCCAGGAAAACGCTATTACGGTGGTTGTGAAGAGGTAGATAAAGTTGAAATCATCGGAATCGATAGAGCTAAAGAATTATTCGGAGCTGAGCATGCCAACCTCCAGCCACACTCTGGCGCTAGCGCAAATGTCGCTGTCTATTTAGCCTTTACCAAACCGGGGGATACGGTACTGGCGATGTCCTTGCCACACGGTGGACATTTAACGCATGGCTCTAAAGTTAATTTTTCTGGCAAATGGTTCAATATTGAGTCATACGGAGTGCGAAGTGAAGATGAATTGATTGATTACGATGAACTCCGCGAAACTGCAAAGCGTGTAAAACCAAAAATGATCTGCTCGGGCGCCACCGCATACCCAAGATTGATTGACTTTAAGAAGATTCGCGAAATCTGCGATGAAGTCGGCGCGATTATGTGGGTAGATGCCGCCCACTTCATTGGACTAGTCGCGGGCAAAGCAATCCCATCACCAGTTCCATACGCAGATGTCGTCTCATTCACTACGCATAAAGTTCTTCGCGGCCCAAGGGGCGGAATGATTCTCTCTAAAGCAGAACACGCGGCTGCCGTAGATAAAGCGGTGTTTCCTGGGATGCAAGGCGGACCGGTAATGAGTGCAGTCGCAGCCAAAGCAGTTGCATTAAAAGAATGTCTCCAGCCTGCCTACCAAGCTTATGCAAAACAGGTAATTGAAAATGCAAAAACGTTAGCTAGCGCACTAGAGAAAGAAGGCATGAGAGCAGTGTCGGGAGGCACCGATACTCACCTGGCGCTGATTGATGTAAGAAGCACAGGAGTTACTGGAAAAGTCGCCGATGACCGATGCGGAAAATCTGGAATAACTTTAAATAAAAATGCCATTCCATATGACCCCGAAACACCTGCTGTAACGAGCGGAATTCGAGTAGGAACTCCGGCAGTAACCACTCAGGGAATGAAAACGAGCGAAATGCCGGTTATTGCATCGTTAATTTCACGTGCTATCCGAGATGGAGAAGATGAAGCTAAGGCGGCTGAAATCAAGAGAGAAGTAAACGCCCTGACTTCAAAGTTCCCGGCTTATCCCAGGTAATGCGCGAATATTCTCTAGCTCTTTTCTTTGCTGCAGCCTTAACTTATATGTTGACGCCCGTAATAAGAGAATTGGCTTTAAAGTTTCGTGCCGTCGCTACTGTGAGAGAACGCGATATTCATCAAGAAGCAACTGCAAGATGGGGCGGCGTTGCTATGTGGCTAGCGACCGGAGCAACCTTAGTTGCAGTTCAAAATCTAAATCTGGTCGGAAAGGCATATGGCAGGGAACTACTAGGAATTTTTCTAGCCGGAAGTTTTGTGCTGCTAATTGGCGCACTTGATGATCGTTTCGAATTAGACGCAATAACAAAATTGGCTGGCCAGGGTCTTGCTGCAGGTATCTTGCTTATTTTTGGAATTCAACTTCTCTGGCTTCCCATAAATGGAATTCTGATACTTCCCACAAATATTGGTCAGTTCCTTACAGTTTTAATTGTTATTGTGATCATAAACGCGGTTAATTTTGTGGACGGACTAGATGGTTTGGCTACCGGAATCGTATCTATTTCAGCCGCAGCCTTTTTTGGATTTTCCTATCTCTTGGCGATCGAGAATGGATTTAGTCGCGCAGGAGCGCCCTCACTAATTTCTGCGGTCATGATTGGTGCATGTTTAGGTTTCTTGCCTCACAATATTCATCCCGCTCGAATCTTTATGGGGGACTCCGGTTCCATGTTTCTCGGATTACTCCTTGCCGCTTCGGCGATTACGCTTATGGGTCAGATAGATGCGAATGCAGTCTTTGCCGAAGAGATTGGGCCAGCAGCACTACCTCTCCTTTTGCCATTTGCCGTACTAGCCGTACCGCTCTTGGATTTTGGACTTGCAGTCTTACGTCGTCTTCGAAAAGGGAAATCGCCATTCGCTCCAGATAAAGAACATCTCCATCACAAATTAATGGAATTAGGAAATTCACAACAACGCACTGCTGTAATTCTTTACTTCGCGACAGCTATGTTGGCATTTCCAGCGATGCTCTCTGCATTCTTCCCAATTTGGTTCGCCCTGATTAGTGGACCGATTCTCTTCCTGATTGCGTTTTTACTAACAAAGCGGAATCGAGCGCTGGTTAAATAACATTTATGAATATTGCGGAATCAAATTCAACTCTCTGGCGAGGAGCGTTAACGCCCTCGCTTCTGGTGTCGCTTCTTTCGATAGTTGTTTCGACAACATTAATCGGCTTTCCTGGTTTTTGGGGAGCGCTCTTGGCCACAACGACTGTGGTAATTTTTTTCTCGGTTTCTATGTTGGTCTCTCGCATTACGAAAGATGCCAATCCAATTACAACTATGGCTGTTGCCATGCTTTCTTATTTCTCTAAACTTATTTTGATGGCGTTATTCTTGATATTGGTCACCAGGTTGACCGAACCAGGGGACGTCGATCGGACCGCCTTTGGCGTGAGCGCGCTTCTGGTCGCCATCGCCTGGCTCGGAGGGGAGATTCGTGCCTTCTTCCGCCTCCGGTTACAGTTATCTCTTCCTGAGAATTCAACCGACCCAAATTCATCTGAACCAAAGAGATAAACCAAAAGAAATAAATAGGGAGGAAGAGATGGCTCCGCGCAATGATGAGAACGCTTTCTGGACAATCTTTGGCTATCTACTCTCAGGACTTCTTATCTGGGGCGGCATTGGTTACGGACTCGACCGATGGTTAGGAACCGGCTTCTTCCTACTGGGAGGGCTCCTGCTTGGCATGGGTTCATCCCTTTACCTGATCTGGCTCCGCTTCGGGCGTAACTGAGGTCACTCAACCGTAACTTTCGATTTCTCCGACCCGGCTATTTCCCAATAGGGTTGCGCATCCCCCAAATAGCTTCAAGGAGACGTGTTGCGCGTTCTAGCCGCTACTAAAGGTGTCGAAGGTGAGGGTTTTAATCCCCCCGACGCTGGCGACTTTAACCTCCCTCCATTTATTGAAGGCAATGTCTTTGCAACTAAACCAATCCTCTTAGCATTTCTCTCTGTATTACTTATCGCAACTTTCTTTATTCTCGCCGCGAGAAAAGCTGCGGTAGTTCCATCGAAACTCCAATTCGCCGGTGAGAGCGTTTATACCTTTGTGCGAAACGATTTAGGCCGAGATGTTATCGGCCATGAATTTATGCGCTTCGTCCCTTATCTCTTCACTCTCTTTACTTTTATTCTGGTTAACAATCTCTTCGGCATCGTGCCACTAATTCAATTCCCAACGATGTCTCGTATCTCGTTTCCCTATGTTTTAGCGGCGTTTACCTTCTTCGTATTCCATTACGTTGGCATTAGGCGACATGGACTAATTTCGTACTTAAAGGGAATTATGTTCATTCCTGGAGTTCCAAAACCAGCTTATGTGCTTATTACTCCGCTCGAACTCGCAACTTATTTCTTGGTTCGCCCGCTCACGTTAAGTCTACGTTTATTCGCAAATATGTTCGCTGGTCACTTGTTACTACTTGTGTTCTTCCTTGGCGGAGAGCACCTTCTTCAAGGAGTAATTGGACTTAAGTTGATCAGCCCATTCTCATTTGCAATTGGTATTGCTCTAACTTTCTTTGAATTCATGGTCCAATGCCTACAGGCATACATATTCACACTTCTAACGGCGCTTTACATTGCTGGAGCGCTGGCGGATGAACACTAATAAGTTTCCCATTCCAACCGGAATGTGGGAGTAGATAGAAAGGTAAGAAACATGGAAGGCACACTCAACCTGGTCGGTTTTGGCCTCGCAGCGATTGGCCCGGGAATTGCAACGGGAATGATCTTCGCCGCATACATCAACGGCGTTGCTCGTCAGCCTGAGGCTCGAAACGTTCTACAGCCGATCGCGTTCCTAGGCTTCGCACTTGCTGAAGCGCTAGCGCTTTTCGGTCTAGTTCTCGCGTTCGTTCTCTAATCGGCAAGTTACGGATTTATTATGAATTCGATTGAACTGGCAGCAGGAGAAGAGCTAAATCCGCTGATTCCGCATACCGCGGAGATCATCGCTGGATTTATTGCATTCTCACTTCTCTACATCCTTCTTCGTAGAGCCGTCGTTCCGAGGTTTGAAAAAGCCTTTGCAGCGCGCACTGATGCGATACAGGGCGGTATGGAGAGAGCTGAACGTGCACAACGTGAAGCGGAAGTTGCGCTAAATCAATACAAGGCGCAACTTGCTGATGCACGCGGTGAAGCACAAGTAATCAGAGAAGAAGCTCGCGTTCAGGGCGCAGCAATCATTGAAGAGATGAGAAGCAAAGCTCAAGAAGAGGCTGCTCGGATTACTTCACAAGCGCAAGCAGCCATTGAAGCTGAGAGACAACAGGCAGTTAATTCACTTCGCAATGAAGTTGGCGCACTGGCAACTGAATTAGCATCAAAGATCGTTGGAGAGGCGTTGGATGACCAGGTCCGACAATCAAGAATCGTGGATCGATTCCTCTCTGATCTTGAACAGTCTGAGATAAAGCGGAGCAATTAAATGACGCGCGAATTAACGGAGATGGGTGGTACGAGTCGCCAAGCGATTCTGGCTGCTCGGTCTGCCCTTGATCTCGCGCTAAAAGGAAAATCTGAATCAGAAATTGCCAGATTCGCCTCGGAATTATTTACTGCTCTTTCGGCTCTAGATTCCTCAACGCCACTTCGCCGTTCTATCACAGATGTAGCGCGAGATGAAAAAGATAAAGCAAAACTTGTCTCTGAAGTCTTCAGCAAGGGCGCTCCATCTGTTTCGGGTCTTCTGATCGAGTTGAGCGCGCTTAAGTGGTCAAAGCCAAATGATCTTGTAGATACCTTGGAACATCTAGCAGTTGAAGCTGAAGCATCCGCTGCGAATTTAAGTGGCGAGCTAGATCGTCTCGAAGAAGAGTTATTTGCATTTTCGAGAATTGTCTCCGGCGATAACGAGTTGCGCCAAGCGCTCAGTTCAAACGCCTATTCCGCGGAGGGCAAACGAGTTCTAGTTGCAAAACTTTTTGGTGGCAAAGTCTCTCAAGTTACCGGTCGAATGTTGGGCCATCTCGTAAGTGGCTTACGCGGTCGGAACTTGGAGTCAACAATCGAGTTTTACATTAAGGCAACCGCAGCACGTCGCAATCGCATGATTGCTGTTGTAACGACTGCTGTTGCAATTTCAGATCAACAACGAGAGAAGCTTGCCGCAACACTTGCGGCAAAAATTGGACAACCAGTCCGATTAAATATCGAGATTGATCCGTCAGTCATTGGCGGAATTTCAGTCCGATTTGCAGATGAATTGATTGACGCCACAATCGTCAATCGTTTGGCCGACGCGAGCCGAGCGCTCGCAGGATAGGGAGAAAAAACCATGGCAGAGCTCACGATCAGACCTGAAGAGATTCGTGATGCCTTAGCGAACTTCGTTAAGTCATATGAGCCCAGCAAAGCCTCACGAGATGAGATCGGAACCGTTGTCGAGGCCGCAGATGGCATCGCGCGAATCTCCGGTCTACCTTCCACGATGACAAACGAGTTGTTGAAGTTTGATGACGGAACTCTCGGAATCGCTCTCAACCTCGACGTTCGTGAAATCGGTGTAGTTGTTCTCGGTGATTTCAGCGGAGTCGAAGAGGGACAGACGGTTCGAAGAACTGGAGAAATTCTCTCCGTTCCAGTTGGCGACGGTTTCTTAGGTCGAGTAGTCGATCCACTTGGTCGCCCAATTGATGGCAAGGGTGAAATTAAATCGGAAGGTATGCGAGCGCTCGAACTTCAGGCACCTTCTGTTGTGCAACGTCAACCAGTTAAAGAACCACTAGCAACCGGTATCAAGGCAATTGATGCAATGACCGCAATCGGCCGCGGACAGCGTCAGTTAATCATTGGCGATCGCCAGACCGGAAAGACCGCAGTTGCAATCGATACGATTATTAATCAGAGAGATAACTGGAAGAGCGGCGATAAGAAGAAACAAGTTAAGTGCATTTACGTTGCAATTGGTCAGAAGGGCTCCACAATCGCATCAGTTCGAGGTGCGTTAGAAGAAGCTGGCGCAATGGAGTACACAACAATCGTTGCGGCTCCGGCTTCTGATCCAGCTGGATTCAAATATCTCGCTCCATATACCGGCTCTGCTATCGGTCAGCATTGGATGTACAAAGGCGAGCACGTTCTGATTGTTTTCGATGATTTATCAAAACAAGCTGAGGCTTATCGCGCAGTCTCGCTCTTACTTCGTCGTCCACCAGGCCGCGAGGCTTATCCTGGCGATGTCTTCTATTTACACTCTCGTCTCCTTGAGCGCTGCGCAAAGCTCTCTGATGAAATGGGTGGTGGCTCAATGACCGGACTACCAATTATTGAAACCAAAGGTAATGACGTCTCGGCATTCATTCCGACAAACGTAATCTCAATTACTGATGGTCAGTGCTTCCTTGAAACTGATTTGTTTAACTCAGGCGTAAGACCTGCAATCAACGTCGGTATCTCGGTATCGCGCGTTGGTGGTTCAGCGCAAACGAAAGCGATGAAGAAAATTGCCGGTCGACTTCGACTTGATCTTGCACAGTTCCGTGAATTGGAAGCATTCGCTGCTTTCGGTTCCGATTTAGATGCAGCCTCCAAGGCTCAGCTAGAGCGAGGTTCACGACTAGTTGAACTACTAAAGCAGGCGCAATACACCCCTTATTCACTCGAGCGAATGGTCGTTTCAATCTGGGCTGGAACAACTGGCCAATTGGATTCCGTTGCAGTCCAAGATATTCGACGTTTCGAGAGTGAATTCTTAGAGTACGTTTCACGTTCTCATAAAGGCATATTTGATGTCATCTCAGAAACAAAAGAACTTAATGATGACACCGTTGCAAAGCTAACTTCAGCAATCAACTCATTTAAGAATGAGTTTGTCTCTTCCGTTGCAAAACAAGTGAATGAAGCGGAAGCTGAAGCGCAAGGCAGCGATGGCACCGAACAGATTACGAGGTTTAAGAAGTAAAAAATGGGCGCACAACTACGTATCTATCGGCGACGGATTCGCTCCGTAAAGTCGACTAAGAAGATCACTAGAGCGATGGAGTTAATCTCTGCCTCTAGGATCGTCAAGGCGCAACAGCGAGTCGCTGCATCGACCCCATACGCCAATGAGTTGACCCGCGCAGTAAGCGCAGTTGCGACCTTTTCAAATACAAATCATCCGTTGACAACTGAATCCGCTGAACCGAAGCGCGCTGCAGTCTTAATAGTTACCGCAGACCGTGGTATGGCAGGAGCTTATTCAACCAATGCCATTAAGGAAGCCGAAGGTTTAATCGTCACCCTTAAGGCTCGCGGCCTGCAAGTCTTAACTTATGTCGTAGGGCGAAAAGCTGTTAATTACTACAAGTTCCGCAATCGAGCTGTCAAGAATTCGTGGACCGGATTCTCTGACAAGCCAACTTATGCAAATGCAAAAGAGATTTCAACAGAATTGATTGCAGCGTTCTTAAAAGATGCCGCCATAGATAACGAGGGTGTTGACGAATTACATATCGTCTTCACCGAATTTAAATCGATGGTCACTCAGGTCGCATTGAATAAGCGAATGCTGCCGCTAGAAGTCGTGGAATCCGATGGACCGGCTCCAGCGGGACTTCTTCCTATGTATGAATTTGAACCCAATGCGGGAGAAGTTCTCAACGCACTTCTACCTCGATACATCGAGTCGCGCGTCTACAACGCGCTACTTCAGTCAGCTGCCTCAGAGCACGCGGCGAGACGTCGCGCGATGAAATCAGCGACTGATAACGCAGATGAATTAATTAAGTCGTTGACCAGGCTTGCAAATGCGGCTCGACAGGCCGAAATTACGCAAGAAATCAGTGAAATCGTGGGTGGCGCAGATGCGCTGTCCTCAGCAAACGCAGGGAGCGAATGATGACAACCAAGACAGCAACTGGACGCGTCGCGCGAGTAATTGGACCGGTCGTTGATATCGAATTCCCATCGGATTCGATGCCATCGATCTACAACGCGCTACAGATTGATATTGAAATTGGCGGTGAGAAACGCATGTTGACTCTAGAAGTCGCACAGCACATCGGCGACAACATGGTCCGCGCAATTTCGATGCAACCAACAGACGGCATGGTCCGTGGTGTAGAAGTTCGAGACACTGGCGCTGCAATCTCAGTACCTGTCGGCGATGTAACGAAGGGTCATGTGTTTAATGCTCTTGGCGAATCGTTAGATGTTCCTACCGCATCCCTGCAGGTTAAGGAACGTTGGCCGATTCACCGCTCTGCACCTGATTTCGATCAACTCGAATCAAAGACGGAAACCTTTGAGACAGGAATCAAAGTTATCGATCTCCTTACACCTTATGTAAAGGGTGGAAAGATCGGATTATTCGGTGGCGCTGGTGTTGGTAAAACCGTTTTGATTCAAGAGATGATTTATCGCGTCGCTGAAAACTTCGGCGGCGTATCTGTGTTCGCCGGCGTTGGTGAACGTACTCGTGAAGGTAACGATCTCTTCTTGGAAATGACCGAGACGGGAGTTATCAATAAAACTGCGCTCGTCTTCGGCCAGATGGATGAGCCACCCGGGACCCGTCTTCGCGTTGCGCTATCTGCGCTAACTATGGCGGAGTACTTCCGCGATGTTCAGAAGCAAGATGTGCTCCTATTCATCGACAACATCTTCCGCTTTACTCAAGCTGGCTCTGAGGTTTCAACACTTCTTGGCCGTATGCCATCTGCTGTGGGTTATCAGCCAACGCTTGCCGATGAGATGGGAGTTCTCCAAGAGCGCATTACTTCAACTCGTGGAAACTCAATCACCTCGATGCAGGCGATTTATGTTCCTGCTGATGACATTACTGATCCTGCACCGCACACCACATTTACCCACCTTGATGCAACGACAGTTCTTTCTCGTCCGATCTCTGAGTTGGGTATTTATCCTGCGGTGGATCCACTCGATTCCACTTCACGTATTTTGGATCCGCGCTATATCGGCGAGAATCACTTCCGAGTTGCAAACCGGGTGAAGCAGATTCTGCAGCGATATAAGGATCTCCAAGACATCATCGCAATTCTCGGTATCGATGAACTCTCAGAAGAGGATCGAATCCTCGTTGGTCGCGCCCGTCGCATCCAGCGCTTCCTCTCCCAGAACACCTTCGTTGCGAAGGTCTTTACCGGAATTGATGGTTCATTTGTGCCACTTACCGAGACCATCGCATCATTTGATGCTCTCGCAAATGGCGATTACGACCACATCCCAGAGCAGGCCTTCTTTATGTGCGGCGGCTTAGAGGATGTTGAACGTAAGGCTAAGGAATTGGCAAAGAACTAATGAGCGATTCATTACTTACCGTCGAATTTGTAACCCCAGAAGCTCGCGTTTGGTCTGGTAAAGCAAAGATGGTTTCAGCGCGCACACTCGAGGGCGATCTGGGAATCTTGCCTAACCACTCACCGTTGCTCGGAGCTTTGGTCGATGGAAAAGTAACTATTAAGGGAGCTGATGGAGCCAATGAAGAATTTGAAGTTCACGGTGGCTTCCTCTCCGTTGCCAATAATCGCGTCTCGATTCTCGGCGAAGCGGGCGCTTAAGAGTTCAATAATTGCGCTCGCACTTTTGATCGGTGCGAGCTCAATAAGTTTCGCACACCAACCGGTCTTTCTATCTCCAGAAAGTAAAGATGCAAGCCTAAGTCCGGTGCTTGTCGAGGGAACAATTTCGTTTGCGGTTACGGCTAGTTTTAATCGTAAAGCCGAGAAGAAATATTTTAGATTTGCTTTAAATCCTAATGAGCGGATGCGTCTTGAGTATCTGATTCTTGACCGAGCCCCAGAAAATCGATTATCAAATAAAAGGTTGCCTACAATCACAGTTACTTCCCCCAGCGGAAAAGTTTCAAGATTGAAAATCTCAGAGCGCACAACTTTTTATGAGCCTTATGGCGGGCAGAATTATTTTTTTCTTGCACGGACTGACCAAATTGGCGAGCCGGGGGTTTACACAGTTGAAATTAGCGCCAGAGCTAAATCAACAGCAATACTAGCCGTAGGAACTCGCGAAATCCGTGGCGAAGTTTTAAATATTGGATCTTCCAGAGGTACTTGTCCAAAGAGGATAGAAAGTGAAAGTGAAATCTCCACCGAACGTGGTTCACAACTTATTGGAATCTCAGAGAGAGCCGGCGAGCTCTGCGCTTCCTTGAATAATTGGATTTTTCGCACGATTCAACGGGATGGCAAAGATTTACCTGCAACTAAGGATTTCCGGACTAATCGTGTAAATGCAATTGTTAAGAACGGTCAAATAACTGAAATAACTATTGGTTAATTAACTCTAGTTACATCCGCGCCGAGAGCTCTAAGTTGTTCGGCAAACTTTGGGTAACCGCGATCTACATGGAAAGCGCCTTCCACAAATGTTGTGCCTTCAGCTACTAGACCAGCTAGAACTAAGCCAGCCCCTGCCCGGATATCCGAGGCTGCTACCGGAGCCGAGGAGAGTTTTGGGATGCCGATGATTGAGGCATGATGTCCATCAACTCGAATATTTGCACCCAGTCGCATCAACTCATTAACAAACATAAATCGTCCTTCAAAGACATTTTCGGTCACTAAGGCATCGCCATCTGCTATTGCATTTAACGTGATTGCAAAAGGCTGTAAATCCGTAGGAAAACCAGGATACGGCAGGGTAGATATATCAATTGCGCTGGGACGACGTGACATTTTTACCCGTAATCCATTAGCGGTTGTTGTAACAACTGCACCCGCTGAAGTTAATTTCTCTAACGGCAACTCTAAATGGCTTGCGTTGGCGTTTTTTATGGTGATATCACCTTGAGTAATTGCTGCGGCAAATGCCCAAGTACCGGTAACGATTCGGTCCGGAATCGCAACATAGTCGACTGGGTTTAACTTAGAAACACCGTCAATAACCAATGTTGGTGTACCTAATCCTTGGATCTTGGCGCCCATGGCATTTAGGAAGTTTCCAATATCTACTAGATCAGGTTCGCGCGCGGCATTTTCCAAAACTGTTGTGCCTTTTGCTAAGACAGCTGCGGTAAGAATATTTTCGGTAGCGCCTACGCTAGGGAATTCCAATTCAACTTTGGCGCCCGTTAATCCTTTTGGTGTGGTTGCGACAATATAACCATGTTCATTTTGAGTTACCGCACCTAATTCCTTCAAACCTCGAGTATGAAAATCCAATCCGCGCGAGCCAATCGCATCGCCGCCGGGAAGGGCCACTTCAGCGCGACCAAGTTTTGCAACTAAAGGTCCCAATACGTTTATCGAGGCGCGGAGCTTTCTAACAAATTGATAATCCGCCTTGAAGCCTGGCTGTTCTGGAACTTCTATTAATAGTTCAGATTTGCTTTCATCGTGAATTACTTTGCAGCCAAGACTCTCAAGCAGTTCACCCATCATGGTTACATCTGCGATGGCAGGAACATTGCCCAAACGATATTTTCCAGCCGCCATTAGGGAGACGGCCATAAGTTTTAGAATCGAGTTTTTGGCACCAGAAATAGAAACTTCGCCGGTTAGGTGTGAGCCTCCGATTATTTGAAATCGGTCTTTTAACTGCTCTGACATCGATGCTCCTCGGCGCTCAAGTAGTCACATGGTAGTCAGTCCAATAGGCTCACCCCATGGTTAATCTGACACGGATTTATACAAAAACAGGCGACGATGGAACAACATCTCTAGGGGATATGAGCCGGACATCAAAAAATGATGCGCGGCTGGAGGCATATGCGACTGTAGATGAAGCCAATTCATATCTCGGCGTCGTGCTAACAGTCGATTCACTCGATTCCGATATCCGAAAGCTTATTGTGCGAATTCAAAACGATCTCTTTGATGTTGGTGCTGATCTTTGCACTCCTGTCGTTGATGAACCCAAGCATGAACCGCTACGAGTACTTGAATCTCAAGTTACATATATTGAAGAACAAATTGATAAATACAATTCGCACTTAGCGCCCTTGCAATCATTTGTTTTACCCTCCGGAACACCGGCGGCTGCCCATCTTCACGTTGCTCGGACAATCGTTCGCCGCGCTGAGCGAAAAACGTGGCTGGCTATCCACGGCTTCGGCGAAGGTGTAAATAAGTTAACCGCCAAATATTTGAATCGCCTCTCAGATTTACTTTTCGTACTTGCCAGATACGAAAATAAAGTTTTAGGCGATCAACTCTGGATTCCTGGAAAGAATCGCTAACTTCTAAGAATTGCTTCAGCTGCTTTCAATTCTTCTGGAAATACGAATACTCGAGGTCCATCTTTGGTTTGGGTTAAATTTGCTTTGATGCCGTTTTCAAGAAGTTTTTGACGAATGATTTCACCTTCAATGTGGTTATTCGGCTTAGCCGCAACCCGCAACATCCCATACTTATCATCTTCACCCATCTCTAATGGCCGCTCAACTACAGATTTACCTCTTGAGAATGCCCATCGCAATAAGATCATCAGAAATCCCATTACGGCAAAACCAGCTAGCGACTTTAGAAAAAGCTCGTTATTGATTCCACCTAACATCAATTACTTCGATTCACTGGGTTATACACATTTCCAGGTTTAGGCTTAGCGCCCGGTTCGCGGTGGCAAATAACTTTAATTCCTCCGATTGAAATACTGCTATCAAGTATTTCGCCGCTTACCAAGATAATAGTTGCTAACTCTCGCTCGGCTGTGCCTTTTGAGATTGTGACCAATGTGCCAACTCGCTCCTTATTCTGGGTAGCGGGGTCTAATTTTCGAACTGAAGAGTTAACTTCCCACCACTCGCAGCCAGTCTCAGCAGCAACCAAGACCGCACCACAAGAGAACTCTTTACAGGCTACAACATCTCGTTGCGGAAATTTTTTTGAAGAAAGTTGACCCACAACTTCGCGCCATTTTGGAACTTTGGCAAAGACACCATCATTCTCGCGAAAACCCTCCGGCGGCCAGGTCTCTCTCGGTGGCGGATTGGGAATTCGTTTTTTAGTTGCCGCTTCAGCCATGGGCGCGGAGACTGTTACAACGATAAGTATCAGCGCAATCAGGCGGCGAATCATGGTTCCATCTTGCCGGAAATGAGTGAGAATCTCCCTGTGAGCCCACGTAGAAAACCCACTAAAGGTCGAAAAAATAGTGAACGACCTGAGCGTGATATCGCCGCTTCACACGAGACGGTAGAAGAACACGAAGAGGGTATCTATCGAGTCAGGCGCATCACGGGCTCGAGTTCAACAAAGCCTTATCGCTGTCCTGGATGTGACCAATTAATTAGAACAGCAACGCCACACACCGTGGCATGGATTGAAGGCGATGTTGAGTCACGCCGTCATTGGCACACGCCATGTTGGAATAAAAGAGATAAACGAAAACCGAATATCGAAAGAACTCGCAACGCTCCTAGATATTAATTATTTTTTTCTAATCCGGCGCTTATGAAGTATTCGCACTAATCTCACCAATATTTGATCGGCAAATTTACTCCTCTGAAACGAAGTAAATTCGAGAGGAATCCTAAATTTAGGACGAATTACCGTGCGTGGATAAGTAAATTCAAGAAGTCCTTCCGCACCGTGAATTCGACCATATCCACTATCTTTCACACCTCCAAATGGCAGTGATCCGACAGCAGCAAATGAGAACGCGGAATTAATCGAAACCATGCCACACTCGAGTAAAGCGGCTATCCGTTTCCCATTCTTTTTTGACCAGACGGATGCACCTAATCCATAACCTGTGGCATTTGCGAGGTCAACTGCTTCGTCCATATTGTTGACCGTGTTAATTATCAGAATTGGTCCGAAAGTTTCTTCTGTGACTGCGCTTGAATCTTCAGGAACATCTTCGATTATCACCGGCTCTACATAGCCTCCTTTTATGGAATTAGTATCACCGAGTAAGAATTTGCCGCCACGCTTAGCTGCGTCATCTAGATGGCGCTGTATAACTTTCAACTGAGAGGGCATAGTGGCTGGTCCATACTTTGCATCTCCGGCAAAACCGGGTTTAAGTTCTCTAGCTAGTTGGACAATTTCTTCTTTGAATTTCTCTGAGACAGCTCGATGTACATAAACCCGTTCGGCCCCGATGCATGATTGACCCGCATTAGACATGGCATGCCAGAGGGTTAGCTCTGCGGCCTTCTTAATATTTGCATCTTGATCAACTAATACTGCATCTTTGCCACCGCACTCAAGAATTACGGGAGTCATATTCTCGGCACAAGCGGCTGCAACTTTCTTAGCAGTTCTAGTTGAGCCAGTAAAAGAAATCTTTCCAACTCGAGATTGCGTTAGCGCAACACCCGTATCTCCGGTTCCGGTAACTACTTGGAAAATTCCACTAAATGGCGCAATGCGATTCCAGAGCTCTTCGATGAATTTTGCGATAGCTGGTGTGTATTCACTTGGTTTGAAAACTACGGTATTTCCTGAAGCTAGGGCATACGCAATAGATCCAATCGGAGTGAAGATTGGATAGTTCCAAGGACCAATAACACCAACGACACCAAATGGAACATGTTGAACCTGTGAAGCCATATTGAACATGAATAAGCCGGAAGGTCGATTCTGCTTTCCGAGAACTCTAGAAGCGTTTTTGCTTGACCATCCGATATGTTCAATAGCGAGTGCAACTTCGAGTTTGGCATCGCTAAAGGGTTTTCCAGTTTCATTATGAATTAAGTTCGCGGCGAGATCTATCTCTCTCGTTAAAATTGATGCAAAATCGCGTAAGACAATGTGGCGACCACGGAATCCCAGCTGATGCCAATTTTCAAAAGCTCGTTGCGCAAGGGCAACAGCAGCATCTACCTCTTCTTTTCCCTGTATTGGAAATGTGCCAACAATCTCACCAGTTGCAGGATTAGTTGATTCGAAGGTTGTTGCGTTAGGAGCCATTGGATAAGACTAAACTCTAATCCGTGTCTGAGTTAATTCGACCGAGCACTATCTTGCCGGCTATCCGTACTCCGATATCGATTCAGACTGAAGACGGGCTGAAATTAGTCGGAGAAGTCTCGACGCCGCTCTCGGGAGACCGTAGCAACGCAATTCTCTGCCTTCACCCGCGTCCAACTCATGGCGGAATGATGGATAGCCATATTTTCAAAAAAGCCGCCAATCGACTTCCTGCGATGGCAGATATCACAGTCATCCGTTTTAACACTAGAGGAACGGAGAGCCCTCAAGGAAAGAGCGAAGGCGAGTTTGGAAATGGTCTCACCGAAAAATTAGATGTTTCGGCTGCAATCAATTATGCATTTGATCAACTTCAAGTTCAAAATCTCTGGATTGTAGGTTGGTCTTTCGGTACTGATTTAGCGCTTCAGTACGCAACCGATAAACGAATCAGAGGTTTAATACTGCTATCTCCACCTCTGCTCACCACCACATCTGAGCATTTAAAGCTTTGGAATGAAGATGGTCGGCCGATAGTTGCACTTGTGCCTGAGCATGATGAATTCTTAAATCCAGCCGCCGCTATCGATAGATTCAAAGATTTAACTTCTCTGCAATTAATTTCGGTAGATGGAGCCAAGCATCTCTGGGTGGGTGAGCCTTTTGTCCATCGGGTACTAAGTGAGATTGTGGCTGTGGTAAACCCAATCAAACTACCACTAGCTACCGAGTTTTAAGAGTTATCGCTTTTCGGGAAAACAACTTCATCCATAATAAGGAGTATTGCTGCTGCAATTGGCACAGCTAGAACTCCACCTACAAGCCCAAGGAGTGATGTTCCGAGTAATGCCGCAACAATCGTGACTAGGCCCGGGATTGCCAGAGTTCGGCGCATAATTTTTGGAGTAATCAAATAATTTTCAATTTGCACATAAAGTGTGTATAGAACTATCGCCAACAGCCCCTTAGTCGGAGATTGAGTGAGAGCAACGAGAGTCACAATGCCGCCTCCAATGAAATGCCCAACTAATGGAATTAGCGCCACGAAGAGAATTAACATTCCTAGAGCGGCCGCATAGGGCAGGTCCAGTACAAGACTTAAAAAGAATACAAAGATTGATGCAAAAAGAGCAATAAGAATCTGGCTGCCAACAAATGAACCTACTCGACCAATGATTGCGTCACCGATTTTTGAGACTCTCTCTCGTCGAGAAGCGGGCGCTAATCGATAAAAAACCTTTGTTACTGATGGAAGTGAATAGAGAAAATAAAGGGTTAGAACTAAAACAGTTAGCGTTGAGAATGCGCCTGATAAAACTGTCTTTCCTACACCTAATACACCTCCGAATGCGCCAGTCAACAATTTGCCATCGGAGAACCACTCATTAAATTTATCTTGCAGAGATGTGACTAAGCCGTACTCCTGATCTAAACGAAGGAAGGTCGAGTTATTGCGCAATGAGTCAATTAGTTGAGGGGCGCCATCAACGAAATCGTTAAGTTGATTGAAGACAGGTGGCGCAATGACTAAAACGGCTGTAATAACAATTAATAAAACAGAAATTACAACTAATGAAACTGAGAGCGCCCGCTTCTTTGTCAGACTTTCCAGGGCGCTTACGGCGGGATTTAGACCCATCGCCAAAAAGAGTGAAATGATAATGAGAATGAAAACTTGACTTGCTGATTGAAGCGCTTGAAGAAGCGCAATTGCCACAATCGCACCCGTTGCGGCCAAGAATCCAAAATAAAATGGCTGTTGAGTATTTATTGGAGCGCCTTTTTTGCCCAAATCTCCTTTTGCATATGCATTTTCGGGAGATTTATCACGCGATTTGCGGAAGACTCTTTTGATTTGCGCCATGACATAAGTCTAGAGCCTGAAAGAATTACGCCTATGTCTAACGCGAGCGCCCAATTACGAATCACCGGCTTAGGTGAAGAAATTACCGCGCTCGCTCGATTGCCTTGGCATCTTCCGCTAGAAGAGTGGCCGGAGGACCCATCCTTGGCTGCACAACGAGGAATATCCCGACATATTGTGAGATTAGTTCGAGCTGATGAAAGCCAGGAGAGCGATATTTATGCGGTTAAAGAGACTGTGTTGGAATTTGCGAAGAGAGAATATGAAGCGCTCCGTGAACTTGGTCAAAGAGGTGCACCGTCCGTTGCTCAAGTAGCAATCGTTGATGGCCGTAGAACGGATTCTGGCGAAGAACTTCCTTGTGCGATTGTCACGCGATTTCTGCCGTTCTCATTGCCTTATCGCGTTTTGTTAAGCGGAAGCGTTACGGCGCACGAAGTTTTCAATATGGCAAATGCCCTTGCTTATTTATTGGTAAGACTCCATTTACTTGGATTTTGGTGGGGAGATTGCTCGCTATCAAATGCACTTTTTCGACGAGATGCAGATGGTTTTGTCGCCTATTTGGTGGATGCAGAAACTGGAGAGTTCCAGAAAAAATTAAGCGATGGTCAACGGGAACATGATTTAGATATCGCTAGATTTAATGTGGCCGCTGAATTAGAAGATCTTCGCCTCTCTGGAGTCTTGCTTACTGGCATGGACCCGATCAGAGCAAGTGAATCTGTAATCAAGCGATACCGCAGAATCTGGAGCGCGTTAAGTGAGCCGCAGGTTCTCCCGGCTAACGATAGACATGCTGTGGAGCGCGCTATGCGTTCTCTTCAAGACCTTGGTTTTGCTGTAGAAGAAGTTGATTTACAAGTTCAAGGCGATAACGGAACATTGAAATTTACCCCTAAATTGGTAGCTCCCAACTATCACTCGCAACGATTAAAGGAATTAATGGGCCTAGACGTTGAGGAGTTACAAGCAAAGCGAATTCTCGCTTCATTTGATCGCTTCCGCTCTCGAGAGATTTCAAAAACTCCCGATCGAGGTGAGGCGGCGAAACGTTGGTTAACGGAAGTCTTCTATAAAGTTGTTAATTCCGTCCCAGATCATTTAGCTGGTCGAATTGAGGACGCTCAGTTCTTTCATGAAGTGCTTGAACATCGTTGGTATCTGGGAGAACGCAACGGACATGACCCTGGCCTTGATTTTGCAACTGCGGATTACATTCGTGAGATTCTGCCAAACCGACTAGATTCGGGTGCGATAGGGGGCAAGAAATGAGCACATCGCTTCCAGGAAATTTCGGACGGGCATTTGATTTGAGCAATTTAGGTAAAGCTAAATCAAACTCGATCTCCCAAGCTTATGAAGCGACTGCTGAAAACTTTATTTCGGACTTCGTTCAAATATCCAAAACAAAGCCAGTCATTCTCGCTGCTTACACCGATCGAGCACCGCAAACACTCGAATTAAGAGACCTATTAGCCAAAATGAGCAAAGATGATGGTGAAACTTGGAAGGTTGGGGGAGTTAATGTTGAAGCAGAACCTGAACTTGTCCAGGCGCTAAAAATCCAATCTCTCCCTGCAGTTTTTGCTTTTATAGCCGAACAAGTTCTTCCGCTTCCCGAAATCCCCCTACGCGAAGATCAAATAAGAATTTTGCTCTCACAAATTTTTAAAATTGCAAACGAGCGTGGATTGCCGGTATCCATTCCCGAAATTCCAGAGCCGAAGATGGAACCCGAAGAGATAGCGGCGCTCTCAGCTATGGAGAAAGGCGATTACTCAGGCGCTGCCATGGCATTTAAGAATTGGTTACAACGAAGTCCAAATGAACAAATGGCAAAATTAGGTTTAGCTCAATGCGAACTTGCACTTCGGATTTCCTCGTTAGATTTTGTCAGAACTCTCAAAGATGGTGACGCAAATCCAGATTCGATACAACATCAGCTAATGGCGGCCGATGTGGAAGTTGCCTCTGGTAAGCATAAAGACGGATTCACCAGGCTATTAGGTTGTGTTTCAAGGTTTAAGGGCGATGATAAAAACCGAGCTAAAGATCACTTACTTTTACTCTTTCAACTCGTAGATCCAAGCGACCCGGATTTAATCAAAGCGAGACAAGCCCTAGCTAGCGCCCTTTTCTGATGCATAAACCAATTGAAAGACTAGAGAAAAGAAATCTCGCTGCGCTCTTCTATTTATTTGGAATCGGTGTGATGAGTCTTGCGCCCAGATTGCCTGATATCAAGTCAAATTTAGAAGTTTCAACCACCTTCTTTGGAATCTTGCTTGGTACCGGATCGATTGGAGCGCTACTAGCTCACTTAACCATGGGCTATGTCGTCCATAAATTTGGCGTTTTTAAGGTTCTCTTAGCTAGCGCTACTTTCACTTATGTAACGATTGCGATTTTGGTGGAATCGAAAAACCCTTGGCTATTTCTCGTTGTTAATGTCATCTCAGGCTTTGCCTGGGCTTCGTATCACATCGCAATCAATGCCCAGGCGCTACATCGACAATCAGAAAGTGGTGAGCATGTAATCCCAATGCTGCATGGATTATGGACCGCTGGCGCGGTTACAACGGCATTTATTGCCCTGCTTATTTCATCTCGAGTCTCTTTAAATTGGCACATTCTTCCGCTTATCGCAACAGTTCTTTTCTTAAAGATTCGCACAATCTATCGCTTGCGACCAATTTTGCTTGCCGGT
>JAGWYB010000042.1 GCA_018969585.1 Actinomycetales bacterium
AGATGCAAAAAATGGGATTTTACGAAAAGCTGGAAGATCCGAGATTCTCTTGATGGTGCCGGTCGTATTTCTTTTGCTACCCATCTCAGTTCTATTTGCGCTCTTCCCATCGCTTTCGCAGTTACGATAATCCAAAAGGGTGGATATAGGTTTTCCACAGCATTTAGAAATTTCATCACCAGCAACCAAAACTCATATTGAATTTCCTCAAATAATTGAGAGCAGAAAATGAGATGTTGATTGATGGGGAGGATATGAGAATTCAGAATAAAAACTGGATAAGTGAATACTTGAAATGGGCCAGAGAATTGAAATTAGGCAGAGCGGAGATTGGGGCTAGCGATATGAGGTTATCCGAGTTAAGAAAGCACCACAAATATGTCGAAAGATGGCGGGGCATACTGCATTCAATATTAAATGTTATGGCTGTATTTTCTATCTGGCTGGATACTCAAATTTTGAGTCTTAGTAAAAGGATTTACTCACTGCTTCCAAATAAATTGAAAAAAATGCTTTGTGATTTGAATAGATCTTACTTGGGATACCGAAACAAAATTATGAAGATTGAAATGGATTCGCCTAGCTCTTATCGCAGAGCCGATGAGCGTGGCGATGTTCCTGGATGGGTACTTGTAGTTCTCATGACTACGGGATTAGTTACTGCACTTTGGACTGTAGCTGCACCTCGATTGAGCCAAATCCTGAAAAACTCGCTGGATTCAATGAATAACATCAGATGAAGAATTTTGATTTTTTTGGCGACCGAGATGAAGTCGGAAGCGTTGAGGCGGGAATGGCCTTAATACCAACAACTATATTCTTTCTATTAATTCTCCAGATTGTTCTTGCCGGAACCTGGCAAGTTATTGAGAGATCCAGGGTTCATGATTATGCAATTCGCTCCACAATTTCGCCAACGCAGATTGAGGATTCGGATTATGCAGTTAATGAATCTGAGAGAAGTTATGGGACGCTCAGGACATATTATTCGAGTAAGAAAATACCGATAATCGGTGGGCTTCTCGACAGATTTAATGATAATTCAGCGCGAATTAAAGTTACGGCGGTAAGTGTTCAATAAAAATATCTCTGTCGAAGTAAGCAATGAGAGGGCTTCGACTCATTTCATTGACGAGGGCAGTCCGTCTTATCTCAGCGATGAGAGAGCTTCGACTGAAATCAACGATGAGCGGGGTTCAGCAACTACGGAATTCGTTCTCCTTGCGCTTCCACTTTTTCTCCCGGCTTTACTCTTTTTTCTCTCACTCTCAAACTCTGCTAACTCCGAAATGGAGGCGTCTTTTCTCGCAAGACAGGCGGTGAATACCTTTGTAGGCGGGAAAAATGATTTGGAAGCGCACATTCGAGTAGATGCTTTACTCAAGGAATTTCAAAAAAATGAGATGGCCGATAAATCAAATGAAGGCATAATCAAATATTCCATTCGCTGTTCTGATTTTCCGTGTATAACTCGCGGTGGTGAAGTTGAATTAACATTACAAATCGAGGACTCGGCTAATAACACAAGTTCAATATCCATAGCTCGAAGCACCGTTGATAAATGGTGAAAAATAGAATCGCAGAATCGGATTACGGCTCAATTGCGCCGCTAATCATCTTCTATTTCACGATCTTGATGGTGCTGGTCTTTATAGTTTCGAATGTGGCAGCCGTCTACATTTCACGGCGCGAGTTGAGCAATCGACTTGAATCATCACTTTTAGTCGCTGCTAAAGAGTTGGATCAGATGAGCTATTACTATCCGAATCCACTGATTGAAAGGAGTCGAGTCCCAATAGATTGCGTACGTGCCAAATATGCGTTCCAAAGAGCGTTAGAGCGCAATCGACCTAATCCACATTTGAAACGTTCAAACAGGTTAATCTCTAGTAGCGTCCTTAATTTCCAATGTGATGGATTTAAACTTTCAGCTGAAGTTGAGGAATTGAATGAACTTCCCTTCCAATTGAGGGTATTTAAGATTGAAACTTTCCGGAATCGAATTGAAGCAGGGGTGACTTCAAATTACCTTCGATGACCTCGGCGTCAGTAGAGTTCGGTAACGACTATCCTTGAGTCGTGGCCGATAGAGATTTTCAAAGCGAGATTTCACATCTTTCAAAAACACTCGCAGGCATAGAATCCGTTTTGGATATTGCTAAGTTACAGGCAGACGTATTCGATCTTGAGAGCAAAGCAGCAGCTCCCGACCTTTGGAACAATCCGGAGAACGCGCAGAAAGTAACAAGTGCTCTATCACGTAGCCAATCGATTGTTTCTAAATTAACCTCTCTGCGCAAGAGAGTAGACGATCTTCCAGTTATGTTAGAACTTGCCAACTCAAGTGATAACGCAACATCAAGTGATGGAATGACTTCTGAATTGGCTGGCGAACTAACATCGCTACAGGAAGCTATCGGAGAACTTGAAGTGCGGACACTTCTTAGCGGTGAATATGATCATCGAGATGCGCTCGTAACAATTCGCTCAGAAGCCGGCGGAGTAGATGCTGCGGATTGGGCGGAAATGGTTTCCCGTATGTTTCTACGATATTGTGAAAATAAAGATTTCTCGGTACAAGTTCTCGAGACCTCATATGGAGAAGAGGCGGGAATCAAATCAACTACCTTCAAAGTTTCTGGACCATATGCCTACGGAACTCTCTCCGTTGAACAAGGAACGCACAGACTTGTAAGAATTTCACCTTTTGATAGCCAAAATCGAAGGCATACTTCTTTTGCCGGAGTGGAAGTAGTTCCGGTAGTCGAACAGAGTGACCACATTGAGATTGATGAGAAAGAGATTCGCGTCGATGTTTATCGCTCCTCCGGTCCTGGCGGACAGGGTGTAAATACAACCGATTCAGCGGTAAGAATTACTCATATACCCACCGGAATTGTTGTTTCTTGCCAGAATGAAAGATCTCAAATTCAAAATAAAGCTACAGCTATGGCTGTATTGCAATCAAAACTATTGGAACGAAGAAATCAAGAAGAGCGGGCGAAAATTGACGCACTTAAGGGCGACAACTCTGGTTCTTGGGGAAATCAAATTCGTTCTTATGTACTTCATCCATATCAAATGGTTAAAGATCATCGCACAGATTTTGAGACCGGAAATACCCAAGCCGTTTTGAATGGTGATCTCGAGGGCTTCGTGCAAGCAGGAATCAAGTGGCGCCGCTCTCGCTAGCGGGAAAATTCACCTAATTCACAACATTCACGCTTGATATATCCCGAGATTCTCGCGCTTCACTATCTAGAATCGCACCGTGATTAAATTTGAGAGCGTAACAAAGGTCTATTCAAAGTCGGATAAACCGGCTTTAGACAATGTCTCTCTTGATGTTGAAAAGGGAGAGTTTGTATTTCTAGTGGGACTCTCAGGATCTGGTAAATCAACATTCCTTCGTTTGGTACTACGTGAAGAGAAACCGACTTCCGGAAAGATTCACGTTGCCGGAAAAGATCTAACATCGCTCTCTAATTGGAAGGTGCCTGAGCTCCGCCGACAGGTTGGAACGGTGTTTCAGGATTTTCGTTTACTTCCTAATAAAACTGTTTCTGAAAATGTGGCCTTTACGCTTCATGTTCTAGGCTTTTCGCGTAAAGAAATTGAACGAGAAGTCCCAGAAGTTCTCGAACTTGTCGGATTAGAAGATAAAGGCGATCGTAAACCGGGCGAATTGTCTGGTGGCGAGCAACAGCGAGTCGCTATTGCAAGAGCTTATGTAAGTAATCCAGCCATTCTGATTGCAGATGAGCCAACAGGAAACCTCGACCCAGCAACATCAGTTGGCATTATGAAACTCCTAGATCGAATTAATCGAGAAGGTACTACTGTCGTTATGGCTACTCACGATTCGGGGATTGTGGATCAGATGCGTAAACGCGTTATCGAATTAGATGCTGGACATGTAATCCGAGACCAAGCCCGTGGTGTTTATGGGTACACAGGATAGGTTGGCGAAATGAGAGCACGTTTTATTCTTAGTGAAGTCGGAATCGGACTTCGCCGCAATTTAACGATGACATTTGCAGTGGTGGTTACGGTTGCAATTTCGCTATCGCTCCTGGGGATCGGTTTACTCTCAAATGCCCAAGTTCGAGTTATGAAGGATTACTGGTATGACAAAATTGAAGTCTCAGTATTCTTATGCGGAACGCTTTCGGATTCAGCATCTTGCTCTTCCGGATCAGTTACGGCGCCACAACGTCTTGAAATTCAACGTGATTTAGAAGCGCTTCCAGTTGTAGACACCGTCTACTATGAATCCCAATCAGAAGCTTTCGAAAGATTCCAAGAGCGATTTAAGAACTCTGCGATCTC
>JAGWYB010000043.1 GCA_018969585.1 Actinomycetales bacterium
ATGCCCCAGTCCTCTCGATCTTCCCGGACCCGAAAGTCCATTTTCCAGCCCATGTCCCACGATTTTGGTTTGGCAGTTCCTCCACGGCGGCCTAAGATCCATGTATGCACTGAGATTACAGTGATATATTCTTCCGTGCTATATTTGCACCGGATTAGACGCGCGCGTTGTATCCAGGGCAAATGCCGCACGCGCCTCAATAAAACTGTTATTGATGAAAACATGAACCAACTATTAACAGCTGCGATAACCGTTTTTTCCGGTGTTTTGGTATACACGGCCGGTCAATATTTTCTTAAGTTGATACTTGAGCCAGTATTCGAAATCAGAAAAGCAGTCGCTAGGATCAATTACTTGATTGTATACTATGCCAATGTAATGCATTCGTCATCCAAGGAGAGCGATTATATCAAAAACGAGCTAAGGGCAGCAGCTAGCCGCCTTCTTGAGCTAATGCATATTCCCGCGTGGTATGGATTATCACTTCGTTTGTTTGATATGCCAGATGAGGAGTCTCTGCTTGCGGCGATACCTCAAATGATAGGGCTGTCTAATAGTGTTGGTCAGCAGACTCCCTACGACCCTAAAGATGACCGAATTAAAGAAATTCGGAGGCTTCTAAAACTTAAAGAAATATGACCATAATAAGTCAGTGGTGGATAATCGGTTACCCGCCCCGAGTCCGAATTATTTTCGTAGCTACACTTAACCAGCAGTCGAAGGTGCTCCGCCGGTAGCCGGTGCCACACCTATACGTTCGGCTAAGAAATCCCATGGAAGATAATTTTGATGCTAGGAAGGATGCCTATGTGGCGTTCATGGGTGAGTTCATGAATGAGAGTGATAGGGCATGCGTCATTCTTGCCTCAGCAGAGATTGAGCATCGGCTCCAACTACTTTTCGAAAAGGTTCTGCATACCAATGCAAAGTTAAGAAGAGACCTTTTTGGTTATCGAGGAGCGCTTGGCGGATTTAGTGCACGATCCAAATTGGCCTATGCGCTTGGTCTGATCGACAAGCAATTCTTCGATTACCTTGAAGAGTTTCGAGCTATAAGGAATACAATCGTCCATGAGGGGGCTGGAGCCTCACTAGAGGACGCATCATTGGTCGCATCCACTGAGAAAATTCTTCAGTCATTTAGGATCTCGCGCAAATTTGCGACCTGGGCGAATGAGCATGACCACCTGACACTGAAACAAATAGAGTTCCGCTATGCACTTTCGTTTATGATTCTCATGCTCGAGTACGCCACGCAGGAAGCGACTAAGATCCAGATTAGGACTCAATCTTGTAATCCAGAAACTTATATTCTGCAAGCTGAACAAGATGCCCCTCCTAACGACTGACCTACTCCTAATTACGGCCGTTATGACAACTACAGACTCACTCTGCAATCGAAGCCTAGCTCACAGTTGGGCATATAAGAGCTCGACGCTAGACAGATTTATTATGAAGAGCCGAAATCGATATGTCGAAGCAGTAATTGCTCAGCTTTAGATCTGGGGCACAATCGATAGAGTCCGTAATATTATTGCAATTCATGAGATTACTCTCAGCACCAGTCGACGTGGTCGCAAACTAATCGGTTTAATCGATGTACTTTGTGCTGCTGTAGTCTTACGGTACGCCATTTGGGAAAGATGGTAAGAGCGAGACTGCCGCTGATATTAACATTCAGTTTGTTTGGGAAATAGTAGACGATGCGAGCGACGAAACTTTTTTACCAAGGGCGACAAGATGCCATTCGAGGTTGTTGAGCGCGTAGCCTACGGCTGTTGCCCGGCGCTTAGGGCTTGGCTTTACAGGCTTGCGTGCAAGTGGCGCGGCATTGGGTGCTGTCGGTGATGCCTTGTTCGCTTAGAGGCGCTCCAACGCGCCTTTCAGGTCCACAGTAACTTTGATAAAGTCGCGCTCCAAGATCCTCATCTGCAACGCCTCGGCAGCGATGGCGGCGGCCTCCCTACGCTGGGCTTCAAATTGTGCTTTGTCGTCGTGTAATTCGCGGTAGGTCATAAAAAATCGGGTTGGTTAAGTTCTTTGAGCAGGCGGCTGATCGCACTGCTGCTTGGGTTCTTTGAGTCGGCGAGGTGATGTGCCATGGCGAGCGGATTCAGCACATCCACCCTGCGGCAATCCATCTGCGGATCATCATTTCGCAGACGCGGAAAAACACGGCGCGTTCGCCAAGGTCAACGGTTTGTTCTTCGAGGTTCAAAACTTGTTGTGTCAACTGAGCGGTGATCTCGTTGAAAAGCTCGGCAGCCTTGTGGGGGAATCGAATTTTACCAGTTGCAGACGGCGCAATTTTTATGTTAGTTGATTCCACGATGACATTCTTTGAAATTTCAGTTCTTGTTGCATTAATTGTTATTTATTTGGCGATTGTGCGGTTTCAGGTAAATATCCAATCCAACATCGATGCGACTAGATCACTTCAAAATATAAGTATATTACTTGAGAATTTAATTGAAAAAGTCGAATCCCTCCCTGCGCACCTAAAAAATCAAGAAAAGCCAGAGACTTACAAAATTGAAGAATCGCTAAAGGATATCAAACGAGAATTCAATGCGTTGAATGAATATGGTCTGAGAAAATTATTAGATTTTCAACTCAATGAAATACGCCACTCGGTTAAAAAAATGAATGATGTATTGAGTTTAATTAACTCAAACATAGAAGGCGTAGAAATTAATACAAGAAAACCAAAAAATAGCGAATATTTATAGATTTTTTGATTTACTAATAGGTCAGTTTTAAGAGGGGCGTCTTATCACGCGTAATAAGCATGAAAAAGTAGATGTACGGGAAGAATTTAGCATCCTAACTATTATGTGCTCATTAGCAAATTGACTGAGTTTTTTAATACTCTTTTCCCGGATAGCCCCAATTATCTCTCCACCTTCAACCGCGTTTAATTGCCTGTTCTCATGCGGTGTGTGAAGCTGTCGACGAAATGCTCGGTTCTCTTTTTGATCTCCACCGCTTCGAGGCCGACAGGTTCATCGTCCCAGGCGTCGATCATCTCTATCAGCACGGCGGCGCATTTCTCTCGTTGAAACTGCCAGCATCCAGTTTGTCTGGGAAATAGTTTATCCGCGGTGATTCATGTTTCCCGACAGCCTAAAACAGCCCTTGACGGCGTGTTGCGATTGCAACACATTGTCGGCATGAAAACCGCAGCAGTTCACAGTCGGATTCAGCCTGAGATCAAGGAGAAGGCCGAGGGGATACTCCAGCGCCTGGGCCTTAGCCCGACCGAGGCGATTCGAATGTTTTACACGCAAATTGCGCTGCGGAACGGGCTCCCGTTCGATGTGGCTATTCCAAATGACCAGACGATCAAGGCACTGGAGGACTCAAGGAGTGGCCGTAATCTTGAACGATTTGACTCTACCGAGAAACTTTTCGAGAGCTGGGATGCATGAAAGCAATTTTTCAGACCAGCCAATTCAAGAAGGATTTAAAGCGGGTCAGGAAACAGGGCAAAGATTTGGGCAAGCTCAAGGACTTAGTCAGCGTCATCGCCAAGAGCGAAGTTTTGGATGAACGTCATCGTGACCATTCACTGAATGG
>JAGWYB010000018.1 GCA_018969585.1 Actinomycetales bacterium
AGCGGACAAGAAGTTGGAGTCCTCTTTCTCACCGCGAAAGATTCGACAGATGACAAGATTAAGGGATTAACACTTGGTGGCGATGATTATGTTACAAAACCATTTAGTTTAGAAGAGCTGGTCGCGAGATTGCGCGCGCTTCTTCGTAGAACCGGAGTAATCGTATCTCCGCTCGATGAAGAGAAGATTCGCTTTGCCGATCTGGAATTAAATGAAGCGACTCACGAAGTACGACGGGCTGGAAAGCTAATTGATCTATCTCCAACTGAATTTACACTGCTTCGCTACCTCATGATTAATGCCGAGCGAGTTGTTTCAAAATCGCAGATTCTCGATCACGTCTGGCAGTACGATTTCCGCGGCGATGCGGGAATTGTCGAGACCTATATTTCATATCTTCGTAAGAAGATAGATATCTTCCAGCCGCCACTAATCCATACCGTACGCGGCGTGGGATATCGACTTCGCCTTCCAGCTCAAAAGTAATTCACCTCTCGATTAGCCTTGCGCTGTGAATCAGCCTCTCCGGAAATTCAAGCGCGCTCCTGGTCAATGGAGCCTTCGCAATCGATTGGTTCTTGGCGTCGTCATATTAGGCACGCTCGGTATAACTGGCTCAGATCTTGCGGCACAGACTGCCTTTAGAACATTTTTAATTGCTCAAATCGACGCGCAACTCGCAACCACGTCTACTTCTTCTGTGCTCCGATTAGATCGAGCCGGCATTTATAACGACGGTGATGAGAGTGGAGAAGGAGCACCGTTATTCCAACCATTTGAACCAATTCGCGAGGTTCCTTCGGATATCAGCATTAGCCTTCTCGATGCCGAGGGGGTTGTGATTGGAACCTTGGGCGGAAGTCAGAGCCCGCAACAAGTTCAAACAGTGATTAGTGGACTCACAGTTGCAGAACTTGCTAATAAAGTTGAAAAACCTTTCACCATTGAGAGTGAAGGGCGTTTTGGTTCTGAGTACCGAGCGCTTGCGCGAATTCTCCCAGATCAGACTGGAAGCGTAATAATTGCGGTATCTCTTGAAGGTGTAAAGAAATCAATCAATCAATTACGTTTTCTCTTCTTTGCAGTCGGATTAGTAGTTCTGTTCTTTCTTGCGCTCATCGCGCGACGCATAATTGGAATCTCCCTTCGGCCATTAACTAAAGTTGAAGAAACTGCTGAAGCGTTCGCCAAAGGAGATTATTCAGCTCGTCTCCCGGACGCTCGAAGTGATACCGAAGTTGGGCGACTTACTTGGGCACTAAATCAGATGTTGGCCCGAATCGCAGAAGCATTTTCGATTCGCACCGCAAGTGAAGAAAAACTCCGCCGCTTCGTAGCGGACGCGTCTCATGAACTTAGAACTCCACTTACTGCTATCCGTGGATTTGCTGAATTACATCGCCAAGGTGCAGTAAAAGGTGAAGAGAAAGCCAGTGAGTTGATTAAACGCATCGAGCAAGAATCGATTCGGATGTCTACTTTGGTCGAAGATTTGTTGTTACTCGCGCGTCTCGATCAATCTCGTGAGATGGCAATGGAACCAGTTGATTTAAGAACGCTCATTAATGAATCTGTCACATCAGCACGGGTCTCCGGGCCAAGCCACCCCATAAAAGTAAATCTGCCAACTGGTGATTTATTTGTTTTGGGTGATTCGATGCGCATCCACCAAGTTCTCGCAAATCTTCTTGCTAATGCTCGAACTCATACTCCTGAAGGAACAAATATAGAAATTAATTTGGAACAACTTCCCGACGGTTTAGTTATCGAAGTTCGTGATGACGGACCTGGTTTAACAAAATCAGACCAAGAACGAATTTTTGAGCGCTTTTACCGTGCGGATCCATCACGAAAGCGCAATGGAATTGAAGGTACTGGACTGGGCCTATCGATTGTCGACGCCGTGATGCGCGCTCATGGCGGTCGAGTGGAAGTTGAATCTGAAGTCGGTAAAGGCGCGAGCTTTAAACTCTTCTTCCCGCTTTCACAATTCAACTCCGAAGTATGATGACAAAGTGAAAAGTAGCGAGGCGATACTTCGAGCGCTCGAAAATGAGTCAATCGAGATTCTTCGTGAAACCGCCGCTAGTTTTAAGAAGCCGGCGCTCCTATATTCAATCGGCAAAGATTCCACGGTAATTCTGCATCTCGCTCGGAAAGCATTCCATCCAGCGCCAATTCCCTTCACGCTACTTCACATCGATTCGACTTGGAATTTCAAAGAGATGATTACGTTCCGCGATGAAGTTGTGAAAATGCATAATTTAAATTTAATTGCGCACATTAATGTAGATGGAATAAAGAATGGAATCACTCCCTTTAGCCATGGAATATCGGAATACATCCGAGTGATGAATACAGTCTCACTTAAGCAAGCTTTTGAAAAACATGGTTTCGATGCTGCTATCGGAGGCTCTCGGCGAGATGAGGAGCGCAGCAGAGCTAAAGAGCGAATCTTTAGCGTTCGCCAAGCAGGTCATCGCTGGGAACCACGCGAGCAGCGCCCCGAACTTTGGCGGACTTACAACACTCGAATCCGTCCTGATCAGAGCATGAGAATCTTCCCAATTTCAGATTGGACCGAGTTAGATATTTGGAGCTACATTCAATTAGAGAATATTTATGTTAATCCACTTTATTTCGCTAAAGAACGTCCCGTTGTAAAGCGCGGTAATCAGTGGATTATGGTTGATGACGAACGCTATCCATTACAACCTGGCGAGCAGCCAATAATGAAGATGGTTCGGTTCCGCACATTAGGTTGCTATCCGCTAACGGCGGGCGTTGAATCAACTGCCACAACTCTCGAGGATATTGTTGAAGAAGTCGCAGGTGTGAAGTTAAGTGAGCGCGCCACGAGATTAATTGATGGTGAAAATGAAGATTCGATGGAGAAGAAAAAGCGTGAGGGATACTTCTAATGACAACTCCCTCGATTGTCCGATTAGTTACTTGCGGAAGCGTCGATGATGGCAAAAGCACCCTCATCGGGCGATTACTTGTTGAAACGGATTCAGTTCCTCATGACACATTAGATGCCACAAAAAAGACTCGTAGACCGGGATCGATAATTCCTGCTGGAGAAATTGATTTCAGTTTACTTACTGATGGCTTAGAGGCTGAGCGTGAACAGGGAATTACTATCGACGTCGCATATCGCTCGATGTCACTACTAGATGGACGACGTTTAATAATTGCTGATGCTCCCGGCCACGAGCAGTACACGCGAAATATGGCAGTTGCTGCATCCCGAGCTGATATCGCTCTAGTTCTAGTAGATTCAACTCGCGGTATTCGCCCACAGACGCTCCGCCATCTAACTATCTGCTCTTTAATGGGAGTAAAAAAGATTATTGTCGTTATAAATAAGATGGATGTTTCTGGATTTGATAAATCTCTTTTCGATTCTTTAGTGGCTGAACTACAGCTTGCGACAAATAGACTAGCGCTACATGAAGTTTTTTTTGTTCCCGTAAGTGCTCTTGAGGGCGACAATGTAACTTTTAAATCTGATCGAATCTCTTGGTATAAAGGGAATTCCGTTTTGGAAGAAGTACAAGAATGGCGCGATCAATCCTCTGATTCTGAGCATGCCCGACTCTCTGTGCAGCTAATCAATCGCGCCGATAATTTCCGTGGCGTATCAGGCACCATCTCACAAGGACGATTCAAAGTAGGCGAGGAAGTAACGGTTTTGCCAAGCGAACGCAAAGCCAAATTGGCTCGCATCGTCACCTTTGCAGGTGAACTAACCGAAGCGCGCTCCGGAGATGCAATCACAATGGTCCTTGAACCCGATATTGACGTAACTCGCGGGGATTACATTGAACGAACCAAGCTTTACACCCAGCCTGCCGACCGCTTTGCTGCAAATTTAGTTTGGATAGATGAGGAAGAGTTGATTCATAGCCGCTCCTACTATCTTGTTAATGGTTCTGGAATGGTTCCAGCAACAGTTACTAACATAAAGCATCGTCTCGATATTCTTGATGGGTCTCACCAGTCAGCTCGAACTCTTGCGATGAATGAGATTGGCTTGGTTGAAATCGCAACCGATGCACCTATTCCTTTAACTACTTATAGCGATAATCGAAATTCTGGAAACTTTGTTCTTGTTGATCGAGTTACATTTAATACCGTTGGCGCAGGAATGGTGGTACATACTCTTCGAAGAGCCACAAACATAACTAAACACGACTATGAAGTAGATAAGAGCGCTCGATCCAAACAGAAAGGTCAACGCGCTAAATTAATCTGGCTAACTGGTCTATCTGGTTCTGGAAAGTCAACTATTGCAAATGCTCTAGAGAAACGGCTTTTTGGATCGGGTATTCACAGCTACGTTCTTGATGGTGACAACCTAAGGCTTGGACTAAATAAAGATCTTGGTTTCACAAAAGAAGATCGAGCCGAAAATGTTAGACGAGTTGCTGAAGTTGGTAAATTGATGGTGGATGCTGGTTTGGTAGTTGTAGTTGCTCTAGTAAGTCCATTTAAGGTCGATCGCGACCATGCTCGCGAACAATTTGCAAGCGATGAATTCATTGAAGTTTGGGTGAAGACTCCTGCCGAAATATGTGCTCAGCGCGACCCTAAAGGCTTATATAAAAAGGCAAAATCTGGCGCCTTGCCCAATCTCACAGGCGTCGGTCAAGATTATGAACCTCCCACTAGCGCAGAATTGGTGCTAGATGGAACGGAGGATGTTGCAATCAACGTTGAAAAGTTGATTAAGACTATTTTGTGAACTGGCTATTCTTCGCGCTCGCTGGATCTATCGCACAATTAATTGATGGCACTCTTGGAATGGGATTTGGTTTAACTAGCTCAACTCTTCTCTTAACTCTTGGTACATCTGCTGCTGTCGCATCCGCGGCTGTACATGCTGCTGAAATTGGAACAACTTTTGCATCGGGTGTTTCTCATTGGCATCGCGAAAATGTTGATTACGAAATTTTGAAGAAATTGGCTATTCCTGGAGGTATCGGCGCCTTTGCCGGCGCAACATTTCTATCCTCGATTGATCTCTCGGGTGGCAAAATATTTATCTCAACTATTTTGCTATTACTAGGATTTGTTCTTCTATATAGAAATGTTTTTCAAGCAAACATTCGTGCAAATATCACTGAAATTTCAAATCCGCGATATCTAACTTTTCTCGGCGCGACCGGTGGATTTATTGATGCCTCCGGGGGTGGCGGTTGGGGACCAGTTGTTACACCAACGCTAATGGCA
Organism: Actinomycetales bacterium; assembly: GCA_018969585.1. GTDB lineage: Bacteria > Actinomycetota > Actinomycetes > Nanopelagicales > Nanopelagicaceae > MAG-120802. Next base: position 5,236 of record JAGWYB010000018.1, read on the forward strand.
ACTACCGAACACGAACCAAGAAAAATTATTGGAACAGTTAGCGCATCAGAATTTATAGTTGCAGTCTGTGCCAGTATTGGATTTCTAGCAAATCTCTCTCGGATAGATATGGACTGGAGCGCTGTTGGAGGTTTGGCGCTTGGTGGAATGTTGATGGCGCCATTTGCCGCAAAACTAGTATCAGTGGTCCCACGTCGTCCTTTAGGAATTGCTATCGCGGTAGCCATTATCTTGATTAATGGCTATCGATTAATTACTGCGTAACTTCTGGATTCGCTTCCATTTTTTTTAAAGTTGCAATCCGCTCTTGAATAGGTGGATGGGTAGCAAATAATTTTGAAGCTGCTGAAGCATCAAGTGGTGATTCGATATACATATGAGCAACTGCGCTGGAACGTGCTTGGACCACGGTGTTATCTCTGGCGAGTACCTCTAGCGCTGCGCGAAGCCCCGCAGGATTTCTTGTGAATGCAACTGCAGTGGCATCAGCCAAGGATTCTCGCTTTCGAGAGACAGCCGCTTTCAACATAGTTGCGGCGATCGGGGCGAGAATTAGCGGAATTATCGCTAGAAATATTGGCATCTGATTTCCGCCGTGATCTCTATTTCTACCACCACCAAACCAGAGCATTCTCATCAAAATATCGGAGATAAGAGCAACAATGCCCGCTGTTGTTGCGGCAACAGCTGAAACTAAAGTATCGCGATTAGCAACATGCGCCATCTCATGTGCGACAACGCCTTGTAGTTCATCGCGATCCATTGATTCCAACAACCCAGTAGTAAAGGCAATCAATGCATGTTTCGGATCTCGTCCAGTTGCAAAAGCATTTGGAGCTGGATCATTTACTATCGCAACTTTAGGCATCGGCAAACCAGAAGCGATGCAAACTTCGTTTACTAAGTTAAATAGCTTTGGATTATCAGATTCTTGTATTACACGAGCGCGAGTCATCTTTAGAACTAATCGATCCGATGCGTAATAAGAGCCCCAAACCGAGACGAGAGATATCAGAACCGCTAACGGAATTACACCAGCTCCCGAACCGCCGAAACTTGCGATTGCAACATATGCAATTAGCCAGACTAAAACTCCCATAAAGAATAGGAGAAAGAATGTTTTTCTACGATTCGCGCTCTGTAGCGCGCGGAAATTGGCCATCGTTAAAATTTGACGTTTGGAGCATTACGAATAGTTGGATCATCAACTTCGTAAAACTCTCGCGCCCCAACTTTTGCTAAACCGACAAAGAAACTTGTGGGAATAGTTTTTACGGCGGTATTCAAACTTCGCACCGTCTCGTTATAGAACTGTCGGGAGAATGAAACTTTATTTTCTGTGGTGGCTAATTCTTCTTGTAATTGCAAGAAATTACTCGATGCTTTTAGGTCTGGGTAAGCCTCGGCTACTGCAAGTAAACCGCGGAGCGCATTAGTTAAAGCCCCATCCGCTGCGGCAATAGCCGGCAAAGTGGACGCTGTTGTTGAGGCGGCACGAGCTTGTACTACTTTTTCTAGCGCCTCTCTTTCATGTGAGGCGTAACCCTTCACAGTTTCAACTAAATTAGGAATCAAATCCGCACGTCTCTTTAATTGAACTTCAATCTGAGAGAAGGCTTCATCAACTTGAACATTCAATCGAACTAATCGGTTGTATTGAACGATTGCATAGACAGCAAATAGCGCTACCGCGATGATGATAAGTAAAGAGACGTCCATGGCCCTAATCTACTGAATATCGGTTTTATGGAAATTCAACCAAGACTTGCTTGGCGTTGGACCGCGCTGGCCTTGGTAACGCGAACCATAGATTGCCGAGCCGTAAGGATGCTCAGCCGAAGATGAGAGTTTGATGAGACAAAGTTGGCCAATTTTCATTCCGGGATAAAGCTTTACGGGAAGGTTTGCAACATTGGAAAGTTCAAGTGTTATATGTCCGCTAAACCCAGGATCGATAAAGCCCGCTGTTGAGTGAGTGAGTAATCCGAGTCGGCCAAGTGAAGATTTGCCTTCCAATCTTCCAGCAATATCGTCCGGAAGTGTTATGACCTCGTAAGTAGAGGCGAGTACAAATTCGCCTGGGTGGAGAATAAAGAATTCATTCGGAGCGACGGCAACTTCGCGAGTTAACTCAGGCTGTTCAACCGATGGATCAATGACCTCATAACGGTGATTTTCGAAGACTCTGAAGAAACGGTCTAGGCGAACGTCAACGCTTGAAGGTTGGATCATTTTCGCATCGAACGGCTCGACTACAACTCGGCCACCTTTAATTTCGGCGGCAATATCGCGATCACTAAGGAGCATGGTTGGCGACCCTATCGCTAACTACACAACCACCTCTAATATGCGCCAAAGATTTATGCGGGCGTAGTGAAATGGCATCACGTCAGCTTCCCAAGCTGACAGCGCGGGTTCGATTCCCGTCGCCCGCTCCAGGGACCCCAAACTGGCCCCTTGCTGGAATTGCATAAGTTACTCATCAGTAGAATTATTCTCTTATGGGCCACTATCAAGCCAATCTACGCGATATCGAATTCTGTCTCTTTGATCTTCTGGATCGAGAATCAATTCTTGGTAAATCGATTTACTCTGATCTTGATCGTGCGACTGCAATGGGAATGTTGGAAGAAGTTAAACGGCTATGCGAAAACGATTTAGCGGCATCATTTGTTGAAGGTGACCGAAAAGGAACTGATTTCAATAAAGCAACTGGTGATGTGAAGTTGCCGGAAAGTTTTAAGAAATCTTATAAAGCATATGTAGATGGTGAATGGGGCAAGATCGATGTCCCAGTAGAACTCGGCGGAACCGCAATTCCACCATCGGTACGTTGGGCAATTGCTGAAATGGTTCTCGGTTCAAATCCAGCTGTTCATATTTACGCTTCTGGTTTCGCTTTCTCACATGTCGCATATGTGCTGGGCACAGATCAACAGAAGAAACTTGCAAAACATATGGTCGACCGCGCTTGGGGAGCAACAATGATGCTTACCGAGCCTGATGCCGGTTCTGATGTTGGAGCCGGTCGCAGCAAAGCGGTACAACAACCAGATGGAACTTGGCACATCACCGGAACAAAGCGATTCATCACTTCTGGCGATGGCGATATTTATGAAAACATAATTCATTTCGTATTAGCTCGTCCTGAAGGCGCTGGCCCAGGAACAAAAGGTCTCTCACTTTTCCTCATTCCAAAATTTATGTTTGATTTCGAAACTGGTGCGCTCGGTAAGCGCAATGGTGTTTATGTCACAAACGTTGAACATAAGATGGGTCTAAATGTCTCGGCAACTTGCGAGATGAATCTTGGCGAGAAAGAACCAGCGGTCGGATATCTCTTGGGTGAAGTCCATAACGGAATCGCTCAGATGTTTAAAATTATTGAATTTGCGCGCATGATGGTTGGCACGAAGGCTATTTCAACTCTGTCGACCGGTTATCTCCAGGCTCTCGCATATGCAAAAACGCGCCTCCAGGGCGGCGATATGAAAGAGATGACAAATAAAGCAAGCCCACGAGTAACCATTATTAAACATCCAGATGTGCGCCGCTCGCTTATGACCCAAAAGGCTTATGCCGAAGGTATGCGCGCTCTTGTTCTTTACACTGCTTCAATTCAAGACGCGGTATTGCTCGCAAAAGCTGAAGGAAAATCAAGCGATGAGATTGAGGCCCTAGAGCATCTAAATGATCTCTTATTGCCGATTGTAAAAGGCTATGGCTCTGAGAAAGCTTGGACGCTTCTTGGAACTGAATCTCTACAGACCTTTGGTGGATCTGGATTTACCCAAGATTGGCCACTTGAACAATATGTTCGCGATGCAAAAATCGATACATTGTATGAAGGAACGACAGCTATCCAAGGTTTGGATTTCTTCTTCCGCAAAATTATTAAAGATAATGGCCGCGCTCTCACCAAGCTTTCGAAGGAGATCGGTGCATTCATTGCAACTGGGGGAAACAATGCTGAAGAGAAGGCAACTCTTGGAAAAGCCCTCGAAGATCTACAGGCAATCATCACTCAACTCATCACCCATGCCATGGCTAGCCAGGAAAATCCAGACGAAATTTATAAGTGCGGCTTGAATACAACACGTCTTTTGATGTCAGTTGGCGATGTGATTATTTCTTGGTTACTTCTTCGCCAAGCTGATATCGCAGCTGCAAAAATTGGAAGCGCTACCGGAAAAGATAAAGATTTTTATGAAGGAAAGATTGCTTCCTCGCGGTACTTCGTTCACAACTTCTTACCGCTAATCGCTGCTACAAGAGCGATTGTTGAGCGCGAAGATGGCGAAATTATGGGAGTGTCCGAGAACGCCTTCTAGTTGATATAGGGTTCAGAAGTGCTCCAAAAATTTCGCGGGGAAATCTATTGTTTGTTGGGAGCGTTATTTTTTTCATCTAGCGGAATAGTCTCTAAAATCGTTCTTCTAGACGAGATTTCAGCCTGGCGCCTAACCCAAGCGAGAACAACCGGCGCTTTCTTAATCCTCTTTACTTTCTACATTATTTTTCGACGAAGCGAGCTTAAGCCAACCAAAAAAGAACTTCCCTGGCTTCTGCTTTTTGGATTAATCGGGGTCGCATTAGTACAAGCCCTTTACTTTGTCGCGATCGAGCGGATGTATGTCGGAGTTGCACTACTTATTGAATTTACTGCGCCGATTTGGATTCTGTTGTTTTTGCGGTTCATTCTCAAAAAACATGTACCGAGCGGACTCTGGTACGCAATTATTCTCGCCTTCTCCGGACTGCTTCTTATTACCCAGATTTGGAATGGGCTAACGCTAGATCGAATCGGATTCATCGCAGCAGTTTTCAGCGCTATTACCTTGGCTGGCTACTTCTTAATCGGAGATCATTTAAGCAAGACAAAAACCACTGGAGCGATTGCAGTTTGGGGATTTGGCGTCTGTTCTTTCGGGTTGGTTTTTATTTTTCCGATCTGGGAGTACCCAATCGACGCTCTTGAAAAAGATTTGAATCTCCTCGGTGTATTTTCAAACTACTCGCTACCGGCATGGGTTTTAGTTCTTTGGATAATTGTTATGGGAACTATCGCTCCATATTTATTGACTCTTGCAGGATTAAAGATCTTGAGCGCCTCAACGGCCAGCATCTTCGGCATGATGGAGCCAGTTCTTGCGGGAATAATCGCGTGGTGGTGGCTAAGTGAGAGCCTCACGGCGATTCAATTACTGGGTTGTTTAGTAGTGATTGTTGGTATCGCAATCGCCGATCGCGCTCGCCAACACACAGCAAAGGTTTAGCTTCCTACAAATACCAGCGCGAGCGCTTTCATTAGAGGAATCCCAATCAATAAGTTAAATGGGAAGGTAATTGCCAAGCTTGAAGTTATTGAAAGTGAAGGATTTGCTTCAGGGATTGCAATCTGAACTGCGGCAGGAGCGGCAATATAAGAAGCGCTAGCGCAGAGCACGCCGAGAATTGTTGCTCCGCCAACAGATAATCCTGATAGCGCGCCTCCGATAACTCCGAGAGTTCCTGCAAATATCGGAAAGGCAATTGCAAAGATAGCTAAACCGGGACCAACTTCCTTGATTGCATGTGCCTTCGATCCCGCAAGAAAACCAAGGTGCATTAAGAAGAGCGCCAAAATCCCAGGAAGAATATTTACGAAGAATGGTGCAACTTTTTCATATCCCGCATCACCAGAGATTGCTCCAATAATCAAACCACCAACAAGTAGTACAACGGTCTTTCCTAAAATTGCCTCTCGTAAAGATTCGCTCCATGAGACTTTTCGATTTAGGTGTCTGGTCGCAAGAAAGATTCCTACGATTATGCCGGGAACTTCCATAACCGTTAAAAGAGCGGTCGCAAAGCCTTCGTAGCTAACTTGGGCATTCTCTAAAAAGACTAACGCAGCCGTAAATGTCACTAGGGAGGTAGATCCGTAGTGAGCTGAGATAGCACCGCGATCGATTTCGTTTAGATTCTTAATTAGTCGTAACGCGATAAAGGCCAGAATTGGAATTAAAGTTCCTAAAATAATGGTGGCAATCAATGGTAAAGCTAAACCACTTGCGCTGGAATTTCTCAGCGCGACTCCACCTTTTAGGCCAATACCGAAAAGCAGGTAGACCGAGATTATCTGGTAAACCGGTTCTGGAATTCTTATATCGCTTTTAAATCTCGCAGCAATAAATCCCAACGCAAAAACCAGAACTGAGACGGAAGTTAGATTATCTAGCGCTAATTGGAGATTGGACACTTCTCGATTCTATCGTTATGCGAAGCCAATACTAATTATCTTTAACAATCTTCTCTTCAGCTACGTATTTAGGAGCCATATCAGCAAATTTCGCAAAGTGGAGAAGGGAAGCAACCGTTACGGTCTTTGTTGGTCCATTTCGGTGCTTGGCGACAATCAGATCAGCTTCGCCAGATCGGTTCTGTGGGTCGTAGAGATCGTCACGGTGGAGAAGAATTACAACGTCAGCATCCTGCTCGATAGAACCAGATTCGCGTAGGTCGGAGAGCATAGGTTTTTTATCTGAACGTTGTTCTGGGGAGCGATTTAACTGAGAGATTGCAATTACTGGAACGTTTAGCTCTTTCGCTAAAAGCTTCAGTTGGCGGGAGAATTCGGAGACTTCTTGTTGGCGGTTCTCAACTTTTTTACCCGAGGACATAAGTTGGAGATAGTCGATGACTACTAACTTCAAATCATGTCGCTGTTTCAAACGACGAGCTTTTGCTCGAATTTCCATCATGGAGAGATTAGGTGAATCGTCGATAAATAGCGGGGCATCGTTAATTTCACCCATACGTCTTGCAAGACGGGCCCACTCATCATCGCTCAGCGTTCCGGAGCGGATATTGTTTAGGGAAACGCGCGCTTCGGCGGAGAGCATACGCATCGTAATTTCAGAGCGACTCATCTCTAGCGAGAAGATGACTGAGCAATCACCTTTATGGATAGCAGCGCTACGGGCGATATCAAGACCAAGCGTTGATTTACCTACTGCGGGACGAGCAGCGATAACAATCATATTTCCAGGATGTAGACCGTTGGTGAGGCTATCTAAATCTTTAAAACCAGTCTTAACGCCTTCGGCGAGTTCTCCGGATTGCAACTTCTCAATCTGGTCGAGAGCGGCTGGAATTAAAGTATTTAGTTGGACAAAATCTTCGCCAGCTCTTCGTTCTGTTACTTGGTAGACCTCTTGTTCCGCAAGATCTACGACATCATCTATCTCACCTTCGGCGGCATAACCAAGTTGGACAATCTTTGTGCCAGCTTCAACTAACCTTCTTGCGATAGCGCGTTCTCTTACAATCTTTGCGTAATAACTTGCGTTTGCTGCTGTGGGAACGGCAGAGATTAAAGTGTGGAGATATGGGGCGCCACCAGCCTTCGCAATTTCACCGCGCTTAGTTAATTCAGCAGCGACTGTTACCGCATCGGCTGGTTCACCTCTTCCATATAGATCGATAACCACATCAAAGATAAGTTCATGTGCAGGTCGATAGAAATCACGTTGGCGGAGGATTTCTACAACTTCACCGATCGCATCTTTAGATAAGAGCATGCCGCCAAGGACGGATTGTTCGGCGACAAGATCTTGTGGTGGTGTTCGATCAAATTCGGGTATGGCAGAACGACGATCGTCGTAATTCGGGAGTTCCGCCAAACTCATGTGCGTATCTTCTAGGCGACCACTGACACCGCCTAACTTGCCCTTTTCAGCATGTGGAGTGGCTGTGGATTAAGCCGTATTTGCTGTGGGTCTTGTTGTGGAGAAGTTGTGGAGTGGTTGTGGGAAAGGTTGTTATTAACGCGGAAATACGCAGGTCAGATAGGTATAAACCCTGTGTATAAAAATATTTTCAGGAATCTCAAAGATTGAGATAGACCCACTGGGATGCAGTGGGTCTAGAAATTACTCAACTACGTTAACTGTGATGTTTGCAGATACGCCAGTTATCAAAGAGACCTTGGCGGTATGTTTTCCGAGATTCTTTACATGTTTAATCAATTTAATCTTATGGCGATCGATATCTACTCCAGTTTCGTTCTTAATTACTTGAGCGACATCTTTTTCAGTGACTGAACCAAATAATCTTCCAGTTGAACCGACTTTAACCTTGATCTCAAGGAGCGCTTTCTCAAGCTTCGCCTTGATTTCATTTGCGTGATCCTTATCGCGGATCTCGCGCGCTTGACGAGCGCGACGAATTCCAGCGATCTGTTTCTCGCCGCCATCACTCCAGAGGATCGCTGATCCACGTGGAATAAGGAAATTGCGGGCGTAGCCATCTTTAACGGTTACGACATCGCCAGCTTTACCAAGACCCGAAACTTCACGAGTAAGAATTAGTTTCATCGCTACTCCTTATCGCGCCGTCGATGTGTAAGGAAGCAGCGCAACTTCGCGGCTGTTCTTAATCGCGGCTGTTACTTGACGTTGGTGCTGGGTGCAGGCGCCTGTAATACGGCGAGCGCGGATCTTGCCGCGATCGGTTATGTATTTACGTAACGTCGCTACATCCTTGTAATCAATATAGGTCACCTTGTCGCGACAAAATGCGCAAGGCTTCTTCTTTATCTTCTTTAACGCTGCTTGCGAGATTTTTGGCTTCTGCTTCAGCGTTCGGTTAGAACGTGCTCCCATTGTGGTGCTCCTTTAGGGCCCGCTTTCGCGGAATGGTTTGTTAGAAGGGTGGTTGTTCGTCAGCAGTGGTGGATGTCCAGCCGCCGCCGACGCTAGTGGTCGAGGACCAATCATCAGTTGATTCAGTTGGTGCGCTAAAGCCACCTGCGCCGCCTTGGCGGGTGGTTTTAGTTACCTTTGCGGTTGCATTACGGAGTGATGGGCCAACTTCATCTACTTCAACTTCGTAGACAGTTCGCTTCTCGCCCTCTTTTGTTTCATAAGAACGCTGCTTCAATTTACCGGAGACAATTACTCGCATTCCGCGGGTAAGTGTTTCAGCAACGTTTTCTGCGGCTTGGCGCCAGATCTGGCAATTAAGGAAGAGGGTATCCCCGTCTTTCCATTCATTGGTCTGGCGATCCATATAACGCGGAGTTGAGGCGACAGTGAATTTTGCGACTGCTGCACCAGAAGGTGTGAAGCGCAATTCAGGATCGCTGGTTAGATTTCCGATCAAAGTTATTTGTGTATCGCCCGCTGCCATATATCTATCTCTCTACTTAAGTGTCGGTTCTATTCAGGACGGACAACTTTTGTACGAAGAACTGCTTCGTTCAAATTAAGTTGGCGGTCTAATTCTTTAATTGCGGCTGGCTCACAGTGCATATCAACGACGGCATAGATTCCTTCGCTCTTTTTTGCGATTTCAAATGCCATACGGCGACGGCCCCAGATATCGAGCTTGTCGACTCGACCACCTGATTCCTTAATGATCTTGAGATATGTCTCAAGACTTGGTGCAACTGTTCGCTCTTCTAGATCTGGATCTAGAATCACCATTAATTCATAGCGACGCATGCGTTAACCCCACCTCCTCTGGACTAATCGGTCACGGCATTTCCGCGACAGGAGGGTTGCTGCTACTTCAAGGACGAGCCCTGAAGGTGGGAAAGAGTATCCCCGCCCAATGACAAACGTGAAATTCGAGCGGAAGGATTGTGGATTACGGGAGCGCGGCCTCGGGATACTTCTTCAGCGCTTTCTTGCAGAACTCCTTGAGATCCTTCATCGCCCCTTCCAAATCCGCTGTTACGCACCATTTGGCCGCATCTAAAGGCGCGATTGTTGGAATCGGATTTGGAATAGGTAGCTGCTCTGTTCCGCCAATGTAAGAAGGCGCTGCAAAATCTAGTTTTGGTTCTCCGCGGAGCGCCACTTTCATATACGCATTCCAAATTCGCGCCGGGAAACTGCCACCAGTTACTGAAGTTAAACCGCCAATACCGTTTAACGATTGCGTGGCATCGTCACGGAAGAATGCAATAGAAGTCGCAAGTTGTGGGGTGTAACCGGTGAACCAGGCTGAAGCATTCTGTTGTGATGTTCCGGTCTTGCCAGCTGCTGGTCTACCAAATCCACGTAGCGCGGATGACGCAGTACCGGCGCGAACAACTTCACCAAGCGCATAATTTAAATCTGCCATAACTGCTTCATCAAAGACTTGTTCAGTTTCGATTCGCGATTGATAAAGCAAGCCTTTGTTTGAACCGAGGACTTCTTTAATTAAAATTGGTTTGGCTCTAACACCATTTGCTGCGAAAGTTGCAAATGAGTTTGCGACATCTATTACTCGAGGGCTGGAGACGCCGAGGACTACAGATGGCGATGGAAACATTACGACGCTATCTGGAATTCCAGCGCGGCGAGCAGCATCAATTACTTTATCTACTCCAACCTTTATACCTAGTGGCACATAAACCGTATTGATTGAGCTAGCGCTTGCCGCTAGAAGAGTTACATCGCCAAAAGATTTATTTCCATAATTAGATACTTCGTAAGGCCGGCCGATAAAGTCATCAAAAATCTTAGGTCCATCACCGTTCCAAACCGTTTGCAGCGAGATACCTTGCTCTAAAGCTGCAATTAAAGCGAATGGCTTGAAAGTCGAACCGGCTTGTGTAATTGCCTGCGTTGCATCATTTAATTGGCGCTCTAAATAATCTTTACCTCCGAACATGGCGACAATTTCGCCAGTCCCCGGTCTTATTGAAACCAATCCGATATGAAGATCTGCCGGAGCATCTTTTGGCGCCTGGCGAAAAACAGCAGCTTCGGCAGCCGTCTGTGCCTCTTTCTCCAATGTTGTTCTTACTACGAGTCCGCCGACCATCAACTCTTCATCTGGGAAACCAAGATTGTTTAATTCTTTGCGAACCGCTTCAATCAGATGTCCCTTATTTCCCGCGAGCTGTCCAGTTGAGATACGAGGTCGGATCTCCGGAAGCTTCTCGATAAATTTTGCTTCATCTTCTTTAGATAGCCAACCTTCGTCAACCATATTTGCAAGGGTGTACTTATAACGAGCTTCTAATCGCTCGCGATTCCCCTCTCGAAAATCCGGGTCGTAATAACCAGGCGAGCGAAGAATCGATGCAAGTACCGCTGCTTGTGGAATTGTTAGTTGATCGACGCTCTTACCAAAGTAGACCTGGGAACCCGTCTCTACTCCATATGCTCCACGACCGAAGTAAATCGAATTTAAATAATTCTCAAAAATCTCATCTTTGCTTAATTGATTCTCTAATTTGATGGCAATAATTAATTCGCGAATCTTTCTCTGGATGGTTCTATCAGCAGTTAAGAATGCAGTCTTGGCGTACTGCTGAGTGATTGTGGAACCACCTTGTAATCCGCGACCAATCGCGGTGTTTATTGCGCCGCGCAAAATTGCAATTGGATTAAAAGCTCCTTGAGAATAGAAACTCTTGTCTTCCGCTGCAAGAACTGCGTGCCGTAAATCAAGTGGGATTTTTGCAAGTGGAATGATGGTTCGATTCTGGGCGCCGATTCTTCCGATTTCATCGCCACTTGAATATTGAATTATTGTCGCTTGCGAATTTACATACTCGTTAGGGTCCGGGATATCGGTGTTGAAATACGCAAAGGTAAAAAGAGCTACGCCAGAAATAGCGAAGAAGGCAACAATCCTTATCAACCATTTCATATCTAAAGGCTACCGAGTCTTTACTTTACGGGGAGGTTTTCGCGCCACGCCATCTCCGAGAAGATAAGAAGCTGAGAGATGGTTCCATCCACAACCTAAACAAACTTCAACTACATAGACGCGAAACTCTCCATATTCGCTCTGCATCTCACTTAATTCATCATCGGTCTTAATGCGTCCCGAGTATTGGCCGAGTTGATCTCCAAAAACGTATTGCAGTTCGGTGACTTTCTCTCTATGGCAAATAGGACAATCGCGCGCAGTTATCACGCCATGAAATTTGGCAGCTCGCCGAAGATACGGATCTGCATCACAGGCATCTGAGGTCGTATTTAATCCTCGGTAGATGCTTGCAACGGTCGCTCGCTTCTTTAGAGCAAAATCGACATACGCGCGTTTGGACCACATGAGGAGAAGGATAAAGCCCTCAAAGATAACTACGCTTTCTTCTTATGAGATTCACAGCGGCGATGAAGATACCTTCGATCCGCAGATTGCTCGCACTTCGTTGGACTGGCCAGATGACTGATGGAATATTCCAATCAGCGCTCGCTTCCTTCGTTCTTTTCTCTCCAGAAAGACAGCCAGACGCTAAATCTGCAGCTGCGGCTTTTGCCGTTGTTCTGCTTCCATATTCTCTAGTTGGACCGCTTGTTGGAACAATCTTGGATCGTTTTTCACGACAGAGAATTATTCTCTTCGCAAATCTCTTCCGCGCTCTGACATTAATTTTTATAGCGGGCTTAGTGCGAAGTGGCGCCACTGGGGTTGAGTTAACGATATTTGTTCTACTTGCTTTTGGAGTTAACCGGCTAATTCTTGCCGGACTTTCTGCTGGTTTACCTTTATTACTTGACACTACCGGTCCTGAGGGAAGAACTACTTTAGTTTCAGTAAACGCAACTGCAGTAACAGGCGGCACTGTCTTTGTTGTGATTGGCGGAGGTATTGGTATCGGAATTAGAAATTTATTGGACGGCCAGCTCCGCGCAGATCAGGCTGACGCTTTGATAATAAATATCGCAGCTTTTACATTCTTTATCGCGGCATTGTTAGCGCTGCGATTGAAAAAGGGAAGTTTGGGTCCACTGCCTGGTGAAGTAAAACGCGAGAGCGTGGTTGAGGCCTATCGTGAGATGGTTGCAGCCTTTAAAGTTCTGCGAAATATCAAGGATTGCTTTCTAGGAATTTCAGCTACGGCGATTCAACGCAGTGGTCTAACCGCGCTAACCCTTATGGCGCTCTTACTAAATAGAAATACCTTTAATAATCCGGCCAATCCAGAGAGTGGATTAGCAGGATTTGCTTTCGCCATAACAGTTGCGGGAATCGGCATAACGCTCGGGGCAATCCTGGCTCCATTTGGTGTTGCTCGATTCGGTCGCCATCGCTGGATAAGAATCTCCTTATTTGCCAGTGCAATTCTTCCAATAGCGCTTGCCTTTAATCAGAATGAGTTTTTCTTAGTGGCAACTGGCTTTTTTGCTGGTATGGCAGGTCAGGGAGTGAAAGTTACAAATGACGCACTTGTGCAATCAAAGATTGCAGATCAATATCGCGGTCGAGTTTTTGCTGTTTATGATGTAGTTGTAAATGGCGGAATCGTAAGTGGAGCAGTTATTGCCGCTCTAATACTTCCACCAGATGGAGTTTCCGCAATTCTGCCGACAGTAATTGCAGTCGCGTATATTCTTTTTGCTTTGCTAAAACTACGACCAAAATACTTCAACTCTGATTTTTCGCCCACCAATTAATTAACTCTTCTCGCGCTTTGCTTTCACCGAGCGGTCCACGCTCGAGTCGAAGTTCTAGAAGGAAGTCATACGCCTTACCTACAGAAGGACCGGCGCTAACGCCCAAAATCTCCATAATCTGGTGGCCATCTAGATCTGGTCTGATCTTTAATAATTCTTCTTGCGCCATTAGCTCTTCGATTCGTGACTCTAAATGGTCGTAATGTTTGGCGAGCGTCTCGGCTTTTCGTTGATTACGTGTAGTGCAATCCGCTCTTGTTAAAACATGGAGATGAGTTAAGAGTTCGCCTGCGTCTCTAACGTACCTGCGAACTGCTGAATCGCTCCAGTCTCCACTTCCATATCCATGGAAACGCAGATGTAGAAATACCAACTTAGACACATCTTCGACGATGTGATGATCGAAGCGCAGCTTTTTTAACCGATCTTTTGCCATGCGCGCTCCCACAACTTCGTGGTGGTGGAACGAGACTCCGCCGCCTGCTATGAGCGCGCGCGTCTTTGGTTTTCCAATATCGTGAAGTAGCGCAGCTAGCCGGGCAATTAAATTTGGTCCGTCTAGGCGTTCTTCCAGGGCCATTGATTGTTCTACCACTGTAAGCGTATGTTCATAGACATCTTTATGGTGATGATGTTCATCAATCTCAAGCCTGAGCATCGGAATCTCGGGTAAGAATTTTTCGCAGAGCCCAGTTTCCACCAAGGTAGTAATTCCACTCCTTGGATTTGGTGACATAAGAAGTTTTACAAATTCATCACGGATTCGCTCTGCGGAGATTATTGAAAGTCGATCCGACATTTGGCTCATCGCAACCAATAACTCTGGTGCGATTGCAAAACCCAATTGCGCTGAAAATCTAGCTGCTCGTAACATTCTTAAGGGATCATCGCCAAATGAAAGTTCTGGGGTGCTTGGGGTTTTCAAAATTTTCAAGAGTAAATCGCGAACTCCGCCATGTGGGTCAATAAAGTGAACTTCACCCGTTAATTCAATCGCCATAGCGTTAACTGTGAAATCTCTACGGCTTAAATCAACTTCAATAGATTTACCGAAAGCCACTGTAGGTTTACGCGAGTCATCGGTATAAATCTCGCTCCGATAGGTAGTTACTTCAAATACTTGATTATTTTTTCGTGCGCCAATTGTCCCGAAGCGAATACCAACATCCCAGATATCGTCGCCCCATTTTTTGAGTATCTTCTTTGTATCTTCTGGGTGCGCATCGGTTGTCAGATCTAAATCATTACCGAGTCGATTTAAAAGAATGTCCCTGACAGAACCGCCAACTAAAGCTAATTTGAAACCCGCGCGGGCAAACTCTTCTGCAAGCTCGATTGCGGCTGGGGCTTTCTCGCGCAGAGCCGAAATTGCGATTTCACTCGCAGCTTTTGCTGGGGTTTCCATTTGCGTCTAAGGCTACCGAGTAGACTTAATGCCATGACCCCGGCACCTAGTGCGGGCGGCGAAGGAGTTAAAAAACAGCGTAAACGGAGACGTTCACGCTCCAAATCTTCAAGACGCTCCGCACCAAACAAGAATTCTTCCCGTTACGCCAAGCGCGTTGATGAAATTAGCGCGGGCGGATTGGTGATTGATCAATCTGGCACTAAAGGTTTATTAATTGGCCGAATCGATGCGCGTGATAAAAATCGGGAACGATTGCTCTGGTCGCTTCCCAAAGGACATATCGAGGAAGGTGAATCGCCTGAAGCTGCCGCGCTTCGAGAAGTAAAAGAAGAAACTGGTATCGATAGTGAGATTTCAAAATCTCTTGGTGTGATTGATTTCTGGTTTATGGCTGGCGGTAAGCGGATTCATAAGACGGTCCATCATTTTCTCTTCAAAGAAACCGGCGGAAAAATCGCGCCCCAGGTAAGTGAAGTTGATGATGTGCGCTGGTTTCCTTTAACTGAGATTGTAGATCGATTGGCTTATCCCGACGAGAAAAAGTTGATTGCTCGTTCAAAAGAGCTTATTTCGTGAAGCGGGCGCTTCTCGTAGTTTTATTCTCAGTTCTACTTGCACCGCCGTCATCGGCTAATTCCGCAATAACCATAACTGAGCCAACTCATCGAACTGCTACCGGAATTTTTATAGATAATGAGTTAGCGGATTTAATTCAACCAAAGGGCCGCCTTGGAAAATTAATATTCAATTCTCCCAGTTTTACTTCAATGATGATAGATATTTCACTTATTGAAGAGGTTCAGGACTTGGCGGACGGTTATCAATACTTTAATCCGGATGGCTCTCTAGCGACTGTAGATGTTCTACCAACAGCTTCGACTTGGCTAAATACCCTCAAACGCAAAGCAAAAAACAAAGAGATTCTTATTTTGCCGTATGGCAATCCCGATATTAAATTTCTACAGACCAACGCTCCAAATGAATTGGAGTTCTATCAAAAAATCGCTGAGGAAAGAGCGGGTGCATTCTTTGGTGTCAAAGTAACTCCCACTTCACCAATTAATTCGATGAACTCTTCCGAGGCCACCCAATCCGTGCATAATAATTTTCGCCGAGAGGTACGTGCGCTTGCCTCGATAACCATTGCTAATGAAGTTATCTCACTTCGTCTTCAATTAGCCAAAATAATCAATCCTGCGATTCCTGAGTCTCGCTTACCTGTATTTACGACAGCCCTCCGAACTGAGCTCAAGGAGAACCAGAAGAAACT
>JAGWYB010000044.1 GCA_018969585.1 Actinomycetales bacterium
TTTGCGAACTCTGAAATCTTTATGTGGGGAACATTTGGAACAGTAATCACTTCTCGTGATATTTTTAATTACACTCAAACAAGTGAGCCAGCAACTGGTACAAAATTAGCCGTCGTTCTGGTTACAAGTCTTTTGATGTCGATGTTAGTTGCTGGACTAACAGCAGTTTTTGTTGAATTCGTTGCCTATCGTCGCTTGCGTCTCAAAGGAACAAATCGACTTGCGACGCTTATTTCAGCTATAGGTATTTCAATCGCTCTACAAGAGGTAATGCGCTTGCTGACAGATTCGCGTCCTGTGGGATCACCTCGAGTGCTCGAAAAAATAATTTTGACAGAAGTTTGGGGCGCCAATATTCGCCTCGATACGGTCATAACGATTGTTGCAGCGGCATTAATCTTTTTCTTGCTTGAGCGTTTCATCAAGCTTTCTCGCATGGGAAAGGCGATACGTGCGGTGTCAATGAACGAGGATGCAGCGAAACTCATGGGTGTGAATTTAAATCTTGTAATTACCACTACGTTCCTTGTTGGAGGATTAGCCACAGGAGCCGCAGGTTTCTTCTACATAACTGTATTCGAATACACGAAGTTCAATATCGGGTTCACAATGGGTATGGCAGCCTTTACTGCGGCGGTCCTTGGCGGAATTGGAAATATACGCGGAGCTTTTTATGGAGGGCTGAGTCTTGGTCTTCTAGAAGTCTATGCATCAGCCGTTCTTGGGACGCAGTGGAAAGCCGTTACAGTTTTCATTGTCTTAGTGCTTGTACTCCTATTCAAGCCAAATGGACTTTTTGGCGAAGCCGTCCAGACTACGAGGGCATGATTCATGAATATAAGAAAATCCTGGAACTTGCGCGACTGGGGCGCCGACGTTTGGGAGCGTTCTAATCGTGCAAAGCGAGTTGCGATAGCAGTAACTTCAATTGTTTTGGTTGGACTTCTTCCATTTGCGGGAGCTTCGTTCTTAGCGACACCTATCGCTGCATATGATGCAGTGCTCGTCTATCCGGTTGGAATTTTTGTACTGATGGCGCTGGGACTAAATATTGTGGTCGGCAAATCAGGCATGCTGGATCTTGGGTATGTAGCATTTTTTGCAATCGGTGCATACACGATGGCATTGATGGGAACACTTACAAATCTAAATACTTGGGAAATCATGCCATTTGGAATTCTCTTCGCCATGTTGGCAGGCGTGATTCTTGGATTGCCCACGTTACGGCTTCGCGGCGATTACCTTGCGATTGTCACTTTAGGATTTGGCGAAATTGTTCGTATTGTTGTTTTGAATTCGACCTGGAGCAAAGGGCCAAATGGAATAGCTAACATTCCCATGCCACCAAATATTGGACCGTTAGAATTTAGGTTAGACGATCAAAAAGTATTTTTTTGGGTAGTTGTCGCAATGATTTTGCTAACAATTTGGATGATCCGCCGCCTGAGCGTCCGCCGTCCCGGTCGAGCATGGGAGGCTATCCGACAAGACGAAGATGCTGCAGAGCTGATGGGAATTGCAACTCTGAAATACAAGATCTGGTCCTTTACATTGGGTGCCGCGGTAGGTGGAGCCGCAGGCGTGATTTATGGTTCGAAGAATTTGTTCATTGCCCCGGAAATGTTCACCCTGAACGTTTCGATCTTAATTCTTGCATGCGTAGTTTTTGGCGGCATTGGCAATATCTGGGGAGTAATAGTAGGTGCAACAATTCTTGGATATCTGCCAGACCGTATTCGCTTTATTTCTGATGCTCGACTCTTGGTATTTGGTGTAGTCCTTGTTGTGGTCATGAATTTCCGCCCAGATGGAATACTCCCACGTAAAAAACGTGAAAAAGCTATCGTAAAGAAGGGAGACTACATCTGATGTCTGAAACTATTCTCTCTCTACAAAATGTAACGATGAAGTTTGGTGGAGTTACCGCTCTCAATGATGTGAATCTAGAAGTCAAAAGAGGAGAAATACTTGCCTTAATCGGCCCTAATGGAGCTGGAAAGACCACAGTTTTCAACGTTGTTACTGGTGTGTATAAGCCAACTAATGGCAAAATCAATTTCCTTGGCACAGAAATTAATAAACAGAAACGTTTTCAAATAACCAAAATGGGAGTGGCGCGAACTTTTCAGAATATTCGTTTATGGGGAGATATGACCACTCTCGAGAACGTCATCACAGCAACCGATGTTCATAAAAAGAGTGGATTACTCGGCGCTCTTTTTGGAATGCCGCGCGCCCGCCGAGAAGAACGCGAAAATCGCTCGCGCGCGCTCGAGATTCTTAAATTCATCGGCATTGATGAATACGCAGATCGCTTAGCTAAGAACTTGCCTTACGGCGTTCAACGTCGCCTGGAAATTGCTCGTGCAATGGGAACCAATCCTCAGCTACTACTCTTGGATGAACCTGCTGCAGGTTTCAATCCAGCAGAAAAAGTTGAATTAGCTTCGCTGATTAAGCGTATCCGCGACGCCGGATACTCAATTCTTCTAATCGAACACGACATGTCTCTGATTATGGGAATATCAGACCGAGTAGCGGTTTTGGATTTTGGAATCAAGATTGCAGATGACAAGCCAAGTGTTGTTCAAAATGATCCAAAGGTGATCGAAGCTTACTTAGGAGTTCCGGCTGATGCGTCTTGAAATTAAAGATCTCCGCGTTCATTACGGCAAGATCGAAGCGATTAAGGGAATTTCTGTCACAGTTAATGAAGGTGAAATTGTTACGCTTATCGGTGCTAACGGAGCTGGAAAAACAACAACCCTAAAAACTATCTCGGGATTAAGAAAAGTTTCTTCGGGGTCTATTGTTTTTGATGGAAGAGATATCTCAGATATGCCGGCTCATGAGCGAGTAGACTTGGGAATTTCACAAGCTCCTGAGGGTCGCGGAATATTTCCTGGCATGACGGTACTTGAGAATTTAGAGATGGGTAAATTTCACCGAAAGAATCGTAAGGCTGAAATAAATGAAGATCTTGAGAAGGTCTACACCCTTTTCCCTCGATTGAAAGAGCGAGTAAGCCAAGCTGGAGGAACGCTGTCCGGAGGCGAACAGCAAATGCTCGCAATTGGTCGTGCGTTAATGGCACGTCCAAAAGTTCTCTTGCTTGATGAACCTTCCATGGGTTTGGCACCGCAGATGATTGCGAATATTTTCCGAATCATTACTGAAATCAATAAGCAAGGCGTAACAATCTTGCTTGTCGAACAGAATGCCCAGCAAGCCTTAAGCCGCGCTCACCGTGCCTATGTTCTTGAAACTGGTTCAATTACGAAAGAAGCCAAAGCGAAGGATCTACTCAACGATCCGCACGTGAAGGCCGCCTACCTTGGAACAGGTGCTCACGAGATCTTCTAATTAGCGTTCAGCAAGAATTAAACATGTAATTCGAGCGCTACAAGTTTTTTCACCTTTGTCGTTCGTGATTTCTACGTTGTAGGT
>JAGWYB010000002.1 GCA_018969585.1 Actinomycetales bacterium
TCTTGCTCCCGGAAGATTGCTAAACGATGCAGTAATAATCGAACTGGCACGTAACAAGCCAAAGAAGCGTGAAGAATTTCTCGAATTACCTATTATAAAAATGCGTATTCGAAACGAAATTCAAATTAGCTATATCGATCGCTGGTTATCCGTTCTTAATGAGGCATACAGAATTCCTGAGGAGAATTGGCCTGAGATGCGAGCTCGTGGCGATTCCTTGCCTGCCCCAAGAATTTGGCGCGAGAAATTCCCGATTGCCAACGCACAACTCCAACATGTTAGGCGAAATTTGACTGAGATCTCCGAGAAATATTCCATCCCTCAAGAAAATCTTCTTTCTCCAGAAATACTTAAGCGAATAATTTTTAATAATGGAAAGGAAAGTCCAACTCCTGATTCACCTTCGGCACGCCTTAATTTGGTGGAAGTTCTAGGCGCACTCGGGGCTCGTAAATGGCAGATCGATTTGGTGATTGATGCGATTTCTAGGGCGAGGTGCGAAACCGAGCCTCCGAGAGAGCCTGAACCGCCCGAACCCGTTCATACAACCTCATAAAGTGACCCTAATTACGCAACATAAAAGTTGCGTAATTCAATTATCCGCCCTAGCCTTCGCTTTATGTTAAGTAGCTTCTTGATCGCCCTCCGTGAGGGTTTGGAGGCTGCCCTTATCGTGGGAATCCTGGTCGCATATGTTGTAAAGACGGATCGGCGATTTCTCCTCACTCCAATTTGGACAGGCGTTGGAGCTGCACTCGGGCTGAGCATCGCCCTGGGTGGATTTTTAGGGTTCACATCATCCGAGTTGTCGGAACGAGGAGAGACCTTTTTTGCTGGAACCACCTCCGTAGTCGCTGTTGCGCTCGTAACAGGGATGGTCTTCTGGCTAAAGCGAACCGCACGTGCGCTGCGAGATGAACTGCATGGAAAAGTTGAAGAAGCGGCGATGGTCGGGCCGATTGCACTCTCAGCCGCAGCCTTTTTCGCGGTAGCGCGAGAGGGGCTGGAGACTGTTCTTTTTCTCTATTCAAATTTCCGCACGGTTGGATCCAAGACTCCGGTCGTTTTTGGCCTTTTAATTGGTCTGGCACTTGCGATATCTCTCGGTTACCTCATTTACCGTCGCGCAATTAATCTAAATCTCTCCAAGTTCTTCAACATCACTGGCGTTGCCTTAATTGTTGTCGCTGCAGGAGTTCTCTCGTACGCAGTTCACGAATTCCAAGAGCTCGGTTGGCTTCCTGGCGAGACATCGTATATCTGGGATGTAACCAGTTGGTTGGCACCAGACTCACTAGTGGGATCGCTCCTAGCGGGAACTATTGGATTCGATACCTCAACTTCGTGGCTTCAGTTCCTTGTTTGGATCACATATCTAGCCGCAGTTATTGCCCTTTATTTACGCACCACCAGCAAAGCCCCGGTCGCGGCCGCTTCAGCCAAGTAACAAAAGGCTTCTACCGGCGAGTAGGGTTCTGCCATGAAAACTGCTACCGCCAAAACCAACGTTGTATTAGTCGATGCCGTCCGCACACCCTTTGGAAAAGCCGGAAGTCTCTATCAAGGAACTAGAGCGGATGACATCGTCATCCGATGCATAAGGGGTTTGCTCGAGAGAAATCCGCAAGTTAATCCACGTGAAATTGATGATGTTGCGATTGCTGCTGCGACCCAGTTTGGTGATCAAGGAATGAATATTGGCCGTTCAGCAACAATCCTTGCTGGCATTCCAAATACTGTGCCAGGTTATTCGGTTGATCGTTGGTGTGCTGGTGCGATGACTTCTGTAACGACACTCGCTGGCGCAATACACATGGGCGCTTACAACTTAGCAATCGCTGGCGGTGTTGAACATATGGGAAATCACCCAATGGGTGAAGGAATGGATCCAAATCCTCGATATTTAGCGGAGAAAATAGTTGATACCGATGCACTTTCAATGGGAAATACTGCCGAGAGATTGCACGATAAGTTTCCGCATCTGACAAAAGAGCGGGCTGATAAGTACGCCCTAAATTCACAATTAAAAACAGCATCTGCTTATAAAGCGGGCAAAATCCAACCGAACTTAATTCCGGTTGCTGTGAGAAATCCAGAACAAGGTTGGGGCGTTGCAACAATTGACGAACCACCAAGACCTGGCACCACACTTGAAGCGCTAGCTGCGCTAAAGACGCCATTTAGACCAAATGGTCGAGTTACCCCCGGAAATGCAGCTGGATTAAACGATGGCGCAACTGCTGCCTTACTCGCAAGTGAGAAGAAGGCCCAAGAACTCGGACTTTCAATTAAGGCAAAATTAGTAACTTTTGCTTTTGCTGGAGTCGAACCTGAAATTATGGGATATGGACCTGTGCCTTCGACAATTAAGGCGTTGGAATTAGCTGGATTGGGAATTGAAGATATCGGTCTTTTTGAAATTAATGAGGCTTTTTCGATTCAAGTACTCTCATTCTTGGATTATTTTGGAATTGCCGATGACGATCCCAGAGTCAATATTTATGGCGGAGCGATTGCTGTAGGACATCCGCTCGCCTCGTCCGGAATTCGACTTATGCTCAACCTCGCTGAAGGATTCAAAGAGCATCCTGAGGTGCGCTACGGAATAACCACAATGTGCATCGGACTCGGAATGGGCGGCACGGTAATTTGGGAAAACCCTCACTTTAATGCGAAGGGCAATTGATTATGAGCGAATCTAGCGCACCAGAAGAAGTAGTAACGCGCGCGTTACTTAGAGATGTTGATCTCTCGCTATTCGGCTTCAATGGGAAACTCTCTCTTATCTCTCTAGATAATGGAATGGACCATAACCGTCCAAATACTTTAGGCCAAAAATCATTACAAGAGTTAGATGCAGCTTTAACCAGCGCAGAATCAAGCGATTCGGTAGCTATCGCAATTACAGGTAAGCCATTTATTTTTGCCGCGGGTGCTGATCTTTCAGGATTACCTTTTCTTAACGATAAGAAAATAGCCTTACAAATTGGTAAATATGGACACGATCTTTTCAAGCGTTTGGGTCGAAGCAAAAAGCCTACATTCGCATTTATTAATGGCTTAGCCCTTGGTGGCGGACTTGAAATAGGGTTACATTGCAACTACCGCACTCTCGCAGGAACTGCATTTACCGCTCTGCCTGAGTGTTTTCTAGGATTAGTTCCAGGTTGGGGCGGCGCAACAATTCTCCCCAAATTAATTGGTCCGGAAAGAGCCGTTAAAGTAATCATTCAAAACGCACTCAACAACAACACCATGATGAAGGCAAAAGATGCGCTAGAACTTGGCGTGGTTGATGCGGTTTTTGAACCTGCTGACTTCTTAGAGAAGTCCTGTGCATTTGCCGCAAGTATCCTCTCTGGCAAGAAGAAGATTGAGCGAAACGACTTTACAAAAGATGCTGCCGCCTGGGAGAAAGCAATTGGGATCGGCAAGGCTGCGGTAGCGAAGAAATATGGTGGCGCCGAAATAGAGTCACCAAGACGAGCCTTGGAATTGATAGCAGAAGCTAGAACTAACACCTTAGATCAGGGCTTTGATGCAGAAGATCAAGTGTTAGCCGAACTAGTGATGAGTGATCCACTTCGTGCCTCTCTATATGCGTTTAATTTAATTCAAAAGAAACGTAAGAAAGTTGAAGGCGCTCCGAAGCCAGCCTTAGCTCGAAAAGTAACTCGAGTTGGAATTGTTGGCGCAGGTTTGATGGCTTCACAACTCGCACTCCTATTCATGAGAAATTTGAAGGTTCCAGTTGTAATTACAGACCTCGACCAAGCGCGCGTTGAGAAAGGCATCTCTTGGATCCACTCTGAAATTGATAAATTGGTTGAGAAAAAGCGATTACATGAGGAAGGCGCTCGCCGCTTAAAGGGACTCATAACCGGTTCAGTCGACCAGAAAATTTTTGCCAATTGTGACTTTATTATCGAAGCGGTATTTGAAGAACTATCAATTAAGCAGAAGTTATTTAAGGATTTAGAGAAGATAATCACTCCCGAATGTGTGTTGGCAACGAATACCTCGTCACTCTCAGTCGAGAAGATGGGCGAAGGGCTAAATAATCCTGAGCGCGTTGTTGGATTCCATTTCTTCAATCCAGTCTCTGTTATGCCGCTGCTAGAGATAGCTCGAACTTCTAAGACAGATGATGCAACCACGGCTACTGCTGTATCAGTTGGTAAAGATCTAAAGAAGACGATGATTATCTGTAAGGATGCGCCAGGTTTTGTAGTAAACCGCTTACTTACTCGCTTTATGGGTGAAGTAACCGACGCGATTGATGAAGGTACGCCATATGACATCGCCGATAGCGCCCTACGGCCCCTTGGTTTCCCGATGTCACCACTTGAGCTATTTGGTCTAGTCGGACCAGGTGTCGCGCTACACGTAGCAAAGACGCTTAATGCGAATTTAGGTCCGCGCTACAAGATTTCTCCAACGGTCACAAGATTGGTGGAGCAGCAAGTGAAGTCTTTCTATGTTAAAGATGAAGATGGGAAATTAAATCCAAATCCGCAAGCGCTCGGTTTAGTTGAAAAAGGAAACTCTCCTTCAACTTCAGAGCAAGTTAGGCAGCGCGCGTTAAAAGCTCTTGCTGAGGAAGCGAAGATGATGCTTGATGAAGGCGTCGTCGCTACGCCATCAGAGATTGATCTCTGCATGCTTTTAGGGGCAGGTTGGCCGATGCACCTTGGCGGAATATTGCCTTACTTAGATCGTGAAGGAATTAGCGTTGCGGTTTCTGGTCAACGTTTCCATCCGCCTGGAGTCGCTTCGCTTCCTGAGTAAAACTTCGGGAATACCAGCCAACAATTTGGCGAGCAATCGCTTGTGAAGTGATGCCTAAATCCTCGAGAATTTGATTTCGCTTTGCATGTTCAAAAAACTCAAGCGGGGCACCAATAGAGTGAATCGGGATATCTAAATCAAGAGCCCTAAATCCCTCAGATAGAGTGCTTGCTATTCCGCCGTGAGATATTCCATCTTCAACAACGACAATTTGAGAGTATTTCTCCGCTAATTTCGCAAGAAAATCTATGGGTAAGGGCTTTACCCAACGCGGATCAATTACGGTAACACCGACGCCTTCTCTGTTTGCCTGAATTGCTGCATCAACGGAGATTTGAGCTAGCGCGCCGACAGAAATCAACAAAATATCTGAAGTTTCACCTCGGTAAAGAAAATCAATTCCATCTCGACTCTCAAAAGCAGGTATTTCGGCTCCGATGATTCCCTTGGGGTATCGCAAAAGTGATGGAGTCTTTAAATCGATAGATTCGGCAAGTAATTCTTTTAACCGAATTCCGTCTCGTGGGGCGGCGACTTTTAAATTTGGAACTATTCCAGTTAGTGCCAAATCCCAAACACCATTATGAGAAGGGCCATCATCGCCGGTAAATCCAGCGCGATCCAATACAAAAGTAACGCCCGCATTATGAAGTGAAACATCAAGTAAGACTTGGTCAAAAGCTCTATTAAGGAAGGTGGAATAGACCGAAACCACGGGATGCAGCCCGGAGTAAGCAAGACCTGCGGCCGAGGTAACGGCATGTTGTTCCGCGATACCAACGTCAAAGGTGCGATCTGGAAACCGCTTCTGGAATTTATCTAAACCGGTTGGTCCTAACATGGCAGCGGTAATTGCGACAACCTCTTTTCGGTTTTGACCAATTTCAATTAGCGCATCTGAAAATTCTTCTGTCCAGGTTCTTCCAGCCTTAGCTATTGATTCACCAGTTTCTGGGTCGACAACACCGACCGCGTGAAATTTTTCAGCTTCATCATTAATTGCGGGTGCATGCCCTCGACCCTTTTCGGTAATGGCATGGACAATTACTGGTCCCTCAAATTTCTTGGCTTTAACTAATGTTCGCTCAAGAGCGGCTATATCGTGACCGTCAACTGGTCCTAGATATTTCAATCCTAAATCTTCAAACATTCCTTGCGGAGCAACGATATCTTTCAAACCTTTTTTCATTCCGTGTAAGGTTTCATAAATCGGATGCCCAACTACTGGGGTGCGCTCAAGAACTCCTTTACCCCATTGCAGAAAGCGCTCATAACCTTTTGTTGCTCTTAAGGTGGATAAGTAGGTTGCAACTCCACCAATTGTTGGCGAATATGAGCGCTCGTTATCATTCACAACAATTACTAATCTCAAATTTTTCTGGGCTGCAATGTTGTTTAACGCTTCCCAGGCCATCCCACCGGTTAGCGCACCATCTCCAACGACCGCTACTACCGTTCGATCTGTTATTCCTTGCAGGCTAAAACCCTTTGCAATCCCTTCGGACCAAGATAGCGCCGCAGATGCGTGAGAATTTTCAACAACATCGTGCGCACTCTCTGCACGATTTGGATAACCAGCTAATCCCCCGCGTTGGCGGAGCAAATCAAAACCTTCAATCCGCCCGGTGAGAATTTTATGAACATAAGACTGGTGTCCGGTGTCAAAAATAATTACATCATGAGGAGACTGGAATGTGCGGTGGATAGCGATTGTTAATTCGACTACACCAAGATTTGGGCCAAGGTGTCCGCCGGTTCGTGAAACCTTCTCAATCAGAAATTCTCTAATCTCGCTCGATAATTCGATTAACTCGTCCTCATTTAACCTGAACAGGTCAGAAGGGGCGGTGAGCCTTGGAAGGTAACGCATGTAAATAATCTTAACTAACTATTAGCCAACTAGTGTTCTGAGAACGTACTGCATGATTCCACCGTGGCGATAGTAATCTGCCTCGCCCGGAGTATCGATACGTATTTTGGCTTGAAACTCTTTTGTTCCGGCTTTTACTTTAACAAATTCTGGGATTCTTCCGTTATTTAGTTCGGTAACGCCAGAGATGCTGAAAGTTTCAGATCCAGTGATTCCAAGACTTTCACAATTCTGATTATCAAGAAATTGCAATGGTAGAACTCCCATACCTATCAAATTAGATCGATGAATTCTCTCAAATGATTCTGCGATGACCGCGCGAACCCCAAGCAACGCCGTTCCCTTTGCTGCCCAATCTCGTGAAGATCCAGATCCATATTCTTTACCTGCAAGTATTACTAGAGGAATATTTGCGGCCTGATATGCCATTGATGCTTCATAAATCGTCGTTTGCTCTCCATTGTTAAGAAAGTTTCTAGTAAACCCACCCTCAACGCCATCTAGTAATTGATTCTTCAGTCGGATATTTGCAAAAGTTCCCCGAATCATTACTTCGTGATTGCCTCGGCGTGAACCATATGAATTGAAGTCTGCTTTTTCAACGCCGTGCGCCATTAAGTACTTGCCAGCCGGTGAATCAGCTTTTATAGAACCAGCCGGTGAAATATGGTCAGTCGTAACTGAATCCCCCAATTTCGCTAACACTCGCGCATTTTGGATATCAACTACCGGACGTGGAGTTTTAGGCATGCCATCAAAATATGGCGGTCTTCTAACATAGGTCGAATTAGCATCCCATTCAAAGACTTTACCGCTCGGCGTATCCAACGAAGTCCATCTATGGTCGCCAGCGAAAACACTTGCATAATCTTTTCGGAACATCTCAGATGAGATTACGGAGTCAATAACTGATTGGACTTCGTCCGGCGTTGGCCAGATATCTTTCAAAAATACTGCCTTGCCATTCGAATCCATACCAATTGGATCTTTTTCAAAATCATGATCCATTGAACCGGCTAGTGCGTAAGCCACAACAAGTGGAGGTGAGGCAAGATAATTCATCTTTACATCTGGGCTTATTCGGCCTTCAAAATTTCTATTTCCCGATAAAACAGCCGCGACAGCAAGATCGTTCTCATTTATCGCTTTACTAACCTCACTTGGAAGTGGTCCTGAATTACCTATGCAAGTTACGCACCCATAACCGACCAGATTAAATCCAAGTTTCTCGAGATATGGAGTTAACCCGGCTTTCTCATAGTAATTTGTCACCACTTTAGAGCCAGGAGCAAGAGTCGTCTTAACCCAGGGTTTGCTGGTGAGACCTCTCTCCGACGCTTTCTTCGCAAGTATTCCGGCTCCAATCATCACGCTCGGGTTCGATGTGTTTGTGCACGAAGTAATTGAGGCGATTACAACTGAACCGTGTTTAACACTTCCAGTTCTGCCGTTTACATTAACGGCTACTTCACCATTCGCAGATTTCTCACCGAGATAACCAGGTAGGGATTTCTGGAAGGAATTTTTGGCTTCCGTGAGTGGAACTCGATCCTGCGGTCTCTTTGGTCCAGCTATTGATGGCACAACTGTCGCAAGATCAAGTTCTAAGTGCTCTGAGTATCTTGGTGTGGCATCCGGATCGTGCCAAATCCCAAGGGTCTTTGAGTAACTTTCTACTAACTCAAGTTGTTCACGGCTACGACCAGTTAGCTCCATATAGCGCAGCGTTTCTTCATCTATTGGGAAGATGGCCACTGTTGAGCCATATTCAGGAGACATATTTCCGATAGTGGCTCGATTAGCCATAGGCAAGGCACTTACGCCAGGCCCGTAGAACTCTACAAATTTTCCAACGACACCATGTTTACGTAACATCTCAGTAATCGTTAAAACTAAATCTGTCGCTGTTGTTCCAACAGGCAGTGACCCCTTCAACTTGAAACCTACAACGCGCGGAATCAACATTGAGACCGGCTGACCTAAGAGTGCCGCCTCAGCTTCGATTCCTCCTACGCCCCATCCCAATACGCCCAAACCATTGACCATGGTTGTGTGAGAGTCAGTTCCAACAACGGTATCTGGGTAAGCACGAAGTTTTCCGGCGACTTCTCTAGTCATAATGACTCGAGCTAAATATTCAATATTTACCTGATGAACAATTCCAGTACCCGGGGGTACTACTTTGAATTCATCAAATGCAGTCTGTCCCCATCGAAGGAATCGGTATCGCTCAGTATTGCGCTGGTATTCGATATCTACATTTTCTTGAAAAGCTGAGGAAGTTCCGTATCTATCTGCAATAACTGAGTGATCAATAACCAATTCAGCTGGCGCTAATGGATTAACTTTCGTTGGATCTCCACCTAATTCGACAATCGCTTCCCGCATTGTTGCGAGATCAACAATGCATGGAACTCCTGTGAAATCTTGCATGATTACTCGAGCGGGCGTGAATTGAATTTCAGTATCCGGTTGAGAATCTGGATTCCATTCCGCCAACGCTTTTATCTGGGCAGCTGTGATATTCGCGCCATCTTCAGTGCGTAATAAATTTTCCAAGAGAATCTTCAGCGAGAACGGCAACGAGGCCGCTTGGTTGAGTTTTGTGATATCGAAAATCTCGTAAGTCTTACCAGATACCGATAGATCCCTTCTGGCTCCGAAGGAATTTTTGCTCATACGCCCATCCTAACTTGGTTCGAAATCACGCTTCTACTTAGGCGCCCTAACTTCTGATGAACCTCGCCACACATTCCATATGCTGCGTCATGGGGAACAAGTCAAAAGCGCGAAGTGTGTCCATCGCATAGGAGCGAGTCGTTAGATATCCAGCATCTCGGGCAAGCGCCGCTGGATCACATGCAACATAGATAACAGTTCTGGGAGCCAAACGAACAATCTCATTTAAAACTTTTGCTCCAGCGCCAGATCGGGGCGGGTCCAAGATAACCAAATCGCAACTTGAGAGTTTCTGAATCTCTTTTTCAACTCGGCCAGAACAGATTTCCACGTTATTGGCTGTAGCGAAGTTCCATTTGGCATCGCTTATCGCAGATTCCGACTCTTCTACCAAAGTTAATCGTCCACCTAAACCGATAACTTTCAAAGACGGTGACGTTAGGACTCCAATGCCTGAATATAGATCGACTACATGATCACCGGCGCGATAGCCAGCAAGCATCGTTACAACATCACTCAAAAGCGATGGCGCATTTTTATGGCTCTGCCAGAAACTTTCAAGTGACACTTCAAATTTCTGGCCGCTAACTTCGTAAGGTAATCGATCTGATTTACTCAAATCTGAGTGAGTATTTCCGAGCCCGTCAACCACGACTTCGATTTTTGATCCTGGTTCCAAATTCTGTGAATTTAAAGCGTCAATTGATATTTTCGGATCGGCTATTTTGCATGATTCAATTTCAATTAAATCATTACTTCTTGATTGGAACATGGCAACTCTTCGATTCTTGCTGATGTTGAACTCCATTCGAGTCCGCCACCCGAAAATCGGAGGCACTTCCTCAACTTGAACGTCAACTTCCATATTTGCAAGTCTCTGGAACTGTTCCTTGATGATGTGTGTCTTAAATTCTCGTTGCTTTGCCGGGGTTATATGTTGGAAGTCGCAGCCACCGCATCCGTTCGGCCTTGCGTAACTGCACTCAGCATCCCTTCGGTCAGGTGACGGTGAGAGAACTTTTATGCAATCTGCTCGCGCAAAACTTTTCGAAATCTCTGTGACTTTAGCAATGACTCGTTCACCAGTAATTGCATGGCGCACAAAAACTACGCGTCCCTCGAATCTCGCGACAAAATGACCGCCATGCGCAACCGGACCAATTTCAACTTCCAGTTCATCACCAATGTTCATTTCGCCCCTAGTTTTATTTCGGTTTCCTGCGTGGATTCGTATATTGCGCTATTGCGGGTGTAAATTCTCTCATTGTGCACATCGTGATTATGGGATGCGGGCGCGTTGGTTCTACGTTAGCGAGAGATTTTCAAGCGCTAGGTCACTCAGTATCTGTTATTGATCAGGATCGAGAGGCTTTTCGCAGACTTGGGGCTGACTTCAATGGCTTGACTGTCGCTGGTATTGGATTTGATCGCGATACGCTAATCGAGGCCGGAATACAGCGAGCAGATGCATTTGCAGCTGTATCTGATGGAGATAACTCAAATATTTTGGCAGCGCGAGTTGCGCGCGAAACTTATGGCGTTAAAAATGTTGTTGCTCGAATCTACGATCCAGGTAGAGCAGAAATCTATCAACGACTTGGCATTCCAACAGTAGCGACAGTTCTATGGACCACCGATCAAATCATGCGAAGAATTCTTCCAACTGGTGCGAAATCGCAATGGCAAGACGCGTCTGGTCGAGTTCAACTTGTCGAATCATCACTTCACTCAGGTTGGTTCGGAAATCAAGTTCTTTCAATAGAAAAATTAACTAAAGCCAGAGTAGCTTTTGTTACTCGTTTAGGAGAAGGTTTGATTCCTGATGAGCATTCGGTACTTCAGGAGGGCGATGTCGTACATCTACTAGTTACCGAAGATGAATTGAAAAATGTCGATGCGGCGCTGAAGAATCCTCCCGGAGAAAAACGATGAAAATCGCTATAGCGGGAGCAGGAAATGCCGGTCGCGCCATCGCTAGAGAACTCATAGCCAACGGCCATCAAGTCCTTTTGATTGACAAGAATCCTAAAGCGCTAAAGATGGAGAGTGTGCCGAATGCGGAATGGCTTCTAGCTGACGCCTGCGAGATATCAACTCTGGATAAAGCGGGGCTAGATCAATGTCAGGTAATGGTTGCCGCTACCGGCGATGACAAAGTAAATCTTGTTTCATCTCTGCTTGCTAAAACAGAGTATGGAGTTCCACGGGTTGTAGCTCGTGTAAATCATCCAAAGAATGAATGGTTATTTGATTCCTCTTGGGGGGTAGATGTTGCGGTATCAACTCCGAGAATTATCGCCGCTCTAGTTGAAGAAGCAGTAAGCGTTGGTGATGTGGTTCGACTCTTTTCGATTAAGTCCGGAGAAGCTAATCTTGTTGAGATAACGCTTCCGGATACCGCTAAGTGCATCGGCAAATCAGTTGAGGAAATTGAACTTCCGGTAGATGCGTCACTTGCCGCAATTATTCGTGATGGCCACGTCTTAACTCCGTCACAACATGAAGTTTTTACTGCTGGCGACGAACTTATCTTTGTGGCCTCAAGTAACGCCGAAGAGTTGATAAAAGGCTGTTTTGTAACAAATTAATTCTTGGGCTTGAGCTCTTCTCTCAAAGACGGGCCAGCCTTAATCACAATCCAAGTAAGCCATGCGGCCAAGATAAAAAGTGGATATCCCATAATCAATCTAGCAGTGCCAAGAGCGTTGACGTTCTCTGAGAGATACAACGGATATTGCACGGCTAAGCGGGATGCAAAAAGTCCAACCCAAATCCATGTTGCTTTTATATAGACATTTCTTCGAGCAGGATCTTTACGCCACATTAAATTTTCACCGACCAACGGTCCTATTACCAAACCGATGACTGGCCAACGAATTAAGTTAGATAGGCTATATGCGCAAGCATAAATTGCGTTCGTCCATAAACCAGGTAGATAGAAATCTTCAGCCTTGCCGCTTCGATTCGAGATCCAAGCACAGATGGCTACACCAATTACACCTGAGAGGGCATGTTGAATTGTTTCACGTTTAATTAATCTTAAAATAGTAACAATCGCACTTATAGAAAGTGCAATTAGAGCCGATTGCGATACCTCTTTTGTAACATTGAACGCCAAAAGAAAAACCAGTGCAGGTATTCCAGAATCGAATAAACCCTTTTTCCCGCCGAATGCGGCTAGGATTTTTTCTTTATCGCTCGGCGAACTCATGATTTACCAGTCGAGCCGAAACCGCTCGCCCCTCTGGAACTTCCTGGAAGTTCCTCTAGTTCAATGAACTCCGCGTGCTCTACTTTTTGAATAACTAATTGAGCAATTCGCTCACCGCGCTTAATTCTTATCGAATTCTGTGAATCATGATTAATTAGGATTACCTGCAATTCTCCACGGTAAGCCGCATCAACCGTTCCCGGCGCGTTCACCATTCCGAGACCTTCCTTTATTGCGCGACCAGATCTTGGGTGCACAAATGCGGCAAAACCTGGAGGAAGTGCAATCGCAATTCCGGTTGGTAT
Organism: Actinomycetales bacterium; assembly: GCA_018969585.1. GTDB lineage: Bacteria > Actinomycetota > Actinomycetes > Nanopelagicales > Nanopelagicaceae > MAG-120802. The sequence goes on from JAGWYB010000002.1 coordinate 12,854, forward strand.
CAACTTTCTTTCACCGGGATTTAACTCGGCATCAATTCTGGAGTAAATATCTGCGCCGGCATCGCCAGGCTTGGCGTAGCTCGGTAGCGGTAAATCTGGATCTAAGCGCTTAATCAAAACTTTCATGGATTTATCTCAAGCTCAGGCGTCTTGCCATTGATACCAAAGAGCGCCTCACGAAAACCTTCTGGAGCATTATTTACAAAATGCTCCAATGGAACAGTTATGTAAATGGCAGCAGCTTCGACCGCAATCGGCCCATCTTCAGAATCAATGCGACCTTCGGCGCGGCAATAGACCTTTCTGCCGTCTTGTCCAAATATTTCAGCTTTTATAAACAAATTTTTACCGACTTGAACTGGTAATAGAAAGACAGTTTCAAGTTTTCCAGTAACCGCTGGTTCTCGAATTAACCACATCAATTTACCTAGCGCTTCATCAAATGCGCACGACAATAATCCACCGTGGGCTAGTCCAGGTGCACCCTGGTGATGTTCGGAAACGGTGAACTTGGCGGTTATTGTCATATCTGAACCGGCATACGCGGTGAGGTGTAGACCGGTTGGATGAGACGCACCACAACCAAAACAATCTTGATTATGTGAACCTAAAAGTGTGCCTTCTGGCGGCGCTTTGGGATGTCGCTTTGGAACCTGAGAGCCAGGAGGTGGCGTGATACTCAAACCCTTTGACATAGCGCGAAGATTACCCTGAACTTGAAGTAATCTGACCGATGTGAGCGAAATAATTAGGTGGCCGATACGCATTTGGATTGCGCTATTTGCGCTCAACATTTCGATCGTCCTTGCGGTCGGAGTAGCGCTTTCGGACACAATGATTCTCGTCTTATTCTTTGGCTTAACAATCCTTACTATTTATTCTTCATTAAGAACTACATTGAGAATAGCTGTTGATCAGGATTACTTGCGGGTTGGAAAAGCAAGAATTGAGAGAAAATACATCAGTCACACTGAATTTCTGGATGAACCTCAAATGCTCAAGGAAAGAGGAGCGCTTTTAAACCCCAAGGCCCACCTGGCGCTTCGCTTTTGGATAAAGACTGGAATCAAGGTTTACATATCTGACGAAAGAGATCCCACACCTTACTGGTTAATTAGTTCTCGTAACGGTGCAGCAACAAAGAGGTACTTAGATATCTAAGCGCAATCTTTACAAATAGCCTTGGCTCCTTCGCCTCTAGCTAATTGAGTGTGATGGTGGACCAAGAAACATCTAGAACAAGTAAATTCGTTTTCCTGACGAGGAACCACTCGAACCGCTAACTCTTCACCAGAAAGATCTGCACCAGGTAACTCGACATTCTCAGGATCTTCTTCATCAACATCTATCTGACCCGATTGAGCTTCTGCCCGCTTAGCTTTTAACTCTTCAATAGATTCTTCGTGGAGCTCTTCATCAGTTTTCCTAGGCGTGTCGTAATCTGTTGCCATCTCTCACCACCTTTTCAGTATAGGTATTTAGAGTTCGGTACCCGGGCGGATAATGCCCAATAACCTCCTGCTATGTCCTGCCCAACCTGCGGCGTGTCGGAATTATTCCCGCCGATCTTGACCCTCTTTACGTTTACGAGCTGCCTCTTTGCGCCAATTTTCGATTGCACCATGATTTCCGGAAAGTAGGACTTCAGGAACGGGTAATCCTCGCCAAGTGGCAGGCTTGGTGTAAACCGGATATTCCAATTCCCCGATTTCATTATGAGACTCTTCGAGGAGAGATTCTGGATTTCCAATTACGCCAGGTATCAATCTCGCAATCGCTTCAATCATCACGAGCGTTGCTCCCTCGCCGCCGTTTATGACGTAATCTCCGATTGAAATTTCATGTAAACGAATTCTCGGATTAGTCCGATAAAACTCCACAACTCGTGCATCAATTCCTTCGTAACGGCCACAGGCGAAAACTAAATGATTTGAATTCGAAAGCGATTCAGCAATTCTCTGATTAAAGACTTTTCCGGCTGGTGTTGGAAATATTAAATCTATCTCTCCTTCATTTTTCGCTAAAACGTTGTCGATTGCAGCTCCCCACGGTTCAGGACTCATAACCATTCCTGCGCCTCCACCGTATGGAGAATCATCAACGCTGCGATGATTGCCAGTTGCAAATTCGCGTAAATCAATAGTCTCAAAACTTAACGCTTCCCTCTCAATTGCTTTACCAATTAAAGAGAGATTAAGTGGTGCAAAATACTCGGGGAATATTGTTACGGCAGTAAATTTCATAAGATGCCTTCAAAATTATCAATTATCAGTTCTGATGAGTCGATATTAATTTTTGGAACGTGTTTTGTGACAAATGGGACCAAAATCTGGCCGGACTTAGTCTTTATTACCAAAGTATCGTGAGCTGGATGATCTAGCACGTCAGCTACTTCTCCAATTACTTCCCCATCTGATTTCTTGGCTTTCATCCCAACAATTTGCGAAATATGAAATTCATTTGAGCCTGCCGAAGGTTTGGGAATTTTGACTTCAGCAAGAAGTTTTGTACCGCGTAGAGATTCAGCCGCGCTTCGATCCAATTTTCCAGTAAATGAGAGCAAGACAATTCCGTTATTCTCTCTTGATGTTTCGATAACTAATGGTCCGCGATCTGATGGGTCAGTTTCAAGTTGATTTCCAATACGAAATCGCAACTCTGGTTTATCAGTCAGTGATTCAATAGTTACTTCACCGCGTAATCCATGGGCGCGGCCGATACGACCAATGACCAGCAACAACTAGCGCGCTTCGTCGGCCTCGATCAGATCAACTCTCACGCTTTTACCTGCGAGAGCTGAGACAACCGTACGTAACGCTTTCGCAGTACGACCATTGCGACCGATTACCTTGCCAATATCATCCGGGTGCACGCGAACTTCTAAAGTAGTACCGCGTCTGCCATCGCGTTCTGTAATCACAACTTCTTCAGGATTATCGACAATACCTTTTACAAGATGTTCTAAAGCTTCGTCAATCATCTTTACCCTGCAGGAGTTTCTTCAGTTGCGGTGGCTTCTTCCGTAGCAGGCGCTTCTGCTTCAACAGAAACTTCAGCTGACGTTGGTTCAGCGGTTTCTGCAACAGGCTCAGTTGAGACTTCGGCAGGTGCGCTCTTCGCCGCTAATTTCTCGGCAGCACGTTTCTTCATAGTTGTTGCGCCATCTTTTGGCTCATTCATCGCAGCTTTAACAGCAGCTTCGTAAGCCGCGCGCTTCTCTGGTCGAGCCGGAATTGTTTTTAAGGTTCCCTCGCTGCCAGAAATACCTTTAAATTTCTGCCAGTCACCCGTAATCTTCAAGAGAGCAGCAACAGCTTCGGTTGGCTGTGCTCCTTGCTTTAACCAATGTTGCGCACGGTCTGAGTCAACTTGAATCAAAGAAGGATCAGAGGCCGGTGAATACCGACCAATCTCTTCAATCTTTAATCCGTTTCTCGCTTTGCGCGAATCGGCTACCACGATTCGATAGTGCGGAGTGCGGATCTTTCCGAGACGCACCAATCTGATCTTTACTGCCAAAGCTTGCTCCTTATTAGTTTCGTCCAATGATCGCGCCAAGAGTGGGATGCCAAGGCGATATCGCTCGAACTTTTTGGTTGCCGGTCAAGAGGTAGAGGGCCCTTGAACAGGAGCCTTATCCTGCCATGTGGCTTGCGAAATCCCAATTTCTTAGGCTAACGGCTCTCCTCCTGAGCGCGTTTGGCTGGATTCCCGGAACGAGATTTCTTTTTCGGGGGCACGGGTCTAGCAATCTGTGGCGCCATCGGCAAACCACCCCCGCCATTTTTCATCTGCTTCATCATCTTGGCTGCCGCGTCGAAGCGATCAACCAAATTATTTACCTCAGTTACGGTGCGACCACTTCCATTGGCAATTCGAACTCTTCGCGATCCATTGAGTATTTTTGGTTCTCTACGCTCTTGCGGAGTCATACTCTGCACTATTGCCTTGGTGCGAACCAGTTCGTTATCGTCGATAGCAGCCAATTGTTTTTTCATGGAGGCGCTATTTGCACCTGGGAGAAGTCCTAAAACTTTGGACATTGAACCCATTTTCTGCATAGCCTGAATCTGTTCCAGAAAGTCTTCTAATGTGAAGCTCTGTCCAGAAAGAAACTTATCTTCCAACCTCTTGGCGGTATCCGTATCAACAACTCGTTTAGCTTGTTCCGCCAGCGTTTGAATATCGCCCAATCCGAGAATACGAGATGCCATGCGTTCTGGATAGAAATAGTCAAAATCGCTAGTTTTCTCGCCGTTTGAGATGAAAAGAATTGGCTTCTTTGTTTCCTCGGTGATGGAGAGCGCAGCGCCTCCCTTGGCATCTCCATCCATCTTGGTGATAACTATGGCGTCGAAATTAACTCCTTGATTAAATGCTTGTGCTGTTCTAATGGCATCCTGGCCAATCATGGCGTCGACAACAAAAAGAATTTCGTCAGGCTTTACAACATCTCTAATGGAGCGAATTTGTTCCATCATCTCTTCATCAACGCCTAATCGTCCTGCAGTATCGATAATGACAACATTGTGAAATTTAGCCTTAGCGAGCGCAACGCCCTCTCTTGCAACTTCAACGGGGTCTCCAACTCCGTTGCCTGGTTGTGGTGCAAAAATAGGAATATCAATTCCATTTGCGATAACAGAGAGCTGATTGACTGCATTAGGTCGTTGTAAGTCGGCTGCGACCAAAAGTGGTGTGTTGCCGGATTCCTTTAAGAAGTTTGAGAGCTTTCCAGCGAGCGTGGTCTTTCCTGATCCCTGCAATCCAGCGAGCATGATTATCGTCGGTGGATTCTTTGCAAATTTCAAACGGCGACCGGCTCCGCCGAGAATTCTGACGAGCTCGCGCTGAACGATCGAGTAGATCTCTTGGGAGGGATTTGTGCTCAGTTTGATGGAGTCTAAATTTGCACTTGCCTCAAGTTGAATTCGTTCAACAAACTTATCTGCGACGGTCCGGGCAACATCAGAATCAATTAAAGCGTTCCGTATTTCGTCACAAACTACAGAGATTTCTCCCTCTCCGATCCGCCCCCTGCCTCGCAGAGTTGCGAAAGCAGATTGGAACTTCTCGGAGAGAGATTCGAACATGAAACGAGCCTACTAAATCGCGGCGTTACCTCTTTCGCCAGTTCTGACTCTGACGACCTCTTCTACCGCCGTGATCCAAATCTTGCCGTCGCCAATCGCCCCTGTAGAAGCGCTCTTAACGATTTCATCAACAATTTTCGAGACTTCGGTTTCAGTTGCCAGAATTTCAAAACGCAATTTTGGCAGCAGATCAATGGGGTATTCGGCTCCTCGATAGACCTCCACGTGACCACCTTGTCGTCCCACGCCAGAGACTTCAGAGACTGTTATGCCTCGAACTCCAATATTGCGAAGCGCGCTCTTTACATCATCTAGTTTCTGTGGCTTGATAATTGCGGTTATCAATTTCATATCTACCGACCTCCCTTAAGAATTCCACCCATTTCATAGGCGCTCTCAGCATGCTCGCTAAGGTCAACGCCCGACAATTCTTTATCGCTTTCAACTCGGAAACCAATCGTCTTTTCGATAAGAAGTCCGATAATTAAAGTTGCGAAGAAGCTATATGCCATAACGATTACAACTCCGAGGGCTTGTTTTGCTAATAACGTTGTCCCTCCGCCGTAGAAAATACCGTCAAGGCCAAGGCTATTAACCGCACTACTTCCGAAGAATCCAATGGCCAAACTTCCGATAATTCCACCAACTAGATGGACTCCCACGACATCAAGGGAATCGTCATAACCCAATCGATATTTCAAGCCGACTGCTAGAGCGCAGAGCGCACCCGCAATTAGTCCGATTACTACCGCAGCCCAAGGCGCAACGTATGCGCAAGCCGGAGTGATTGCGACGAGTCCAGCTACAACTCCAGATGCGGCTCCTAGAGATGTGAAATGTCCATCCCGAATCTTCTCTACAAGAATCCATCCAAGTAAAGCACCAGCAGTTGCAACTTGAGTGTTGATGAAAGCAAGTCCGGCAATGGCATTTGCACCTAGCGAAGAGCCTGCATTAAATCCAAACCAACCGAACCAGAGAAGTGCAGCTCCGAGAAGTACTAATGGTAAAGAATGTGGACGCATCGGACTTCGTTGCCATCCAATTCTTCGACCAAGAATTATTGCGAGCGCAAGAGCCGCGGCGCCGGCGTTGATATGAACTGCCGTTCCACCGGCAAAGTCTTGAACTCCACGACCTGCTAGGAAGCCAACACCGGTTACGTCATCTCCAACTTTGTTTCCAAAAGCGAAGACCCAGTGCGCTACTGGGAAATAAACGACAGTTACCCAGATTGCGACAAAGATTGCCCATGAGAAAAACTTGGCGCGATCTGCAATCGCACCCGATATCAGCGCCGGAGTAATGATTGCGAACATCAATTGGAAAGCGGCAAAGGCCAACATCGGAATCGGATAAATCCCGCCATTATTTGCTAATTCATTAACCAGATCACCGAGACCCGAGAGCGAGAATGATCCATACCGGGGCGAGTTCGCCTCGTAGCCAAAAGCTAATTTGAATCCATAAATGACCCATAGGACGCTGACAATTCCTATTGAGATAAGTGACATCATCATCATGTTTAGTACGCTCTTTGAGCGGACCATTCCGCCATAAAAGAGAGCTAAGCCGGGCGTCATTAAAAGGACAAGCGCCGAACTCGCCAATACCCATGCGGTATCGCCCGCACTTATTACAACTTCACTCATTGAAAACTCCTAGACCTAGAAGGTTTTTTAGCCCGAGGGCCGATCCACTCGACATTGAGCCACTCGCCATTGAGTAGACGTAGTCTCAGGAGGCAGGGTTACGTCTAATCGCGCCGACGGTTACGGCTATGTAAAAAGATTTCGAAGGTAGCGGTCCGGATCAAATTCCGAGATATCAGCTACGCCTTCTCCAAAACCAAACAATTTGACCGGTACCTGGAGATCGCGCTCGACCGCTAGGGCAATTCCCCCTCCGGCTGAGCCATCGAGTTTTGTGACCACAATTCCTGAAATGCCGATCGCCTCATGGAAAACTTTCGCCTGTTCAATTCCATTTTGGCCAGTAGTTCCGTCCAAAATAAAAAGTTTTTCATCAATGGGTGAAACTTTCGATACGACTCTTTCGATTTTTCCTAATTCTTGCATTAGATTTTCTTTATTGTGCAATCTTCCTGCAGTATCAATGATTAGCACATCACTTCCATTTTCAATTGCTTTCTCAGCAGCGCTAAAAGCTACTGATGCAGGGTCTGCATTCTCTTTACCCACAATTATTGGTACACCAATCCTCGTTGCCCAAGTCGTTAGTTGATCGACTGCGGCAGCCCTAAACGTGTCGCAAGCGGCTAGAGTTACTGTTTTGCCTGAGAGTTTAAGTTTATTTGCAATCTTTGCCACCGTAGTTGTCTTTCCCGTTCCATTTACACCCGCAATTAAGAATGTCGTCAATCTTTCGGGATGAGACGCGAGATTTCGTGGAGCTTTAGATAACGATTCGATAATTGAATCAATAACCCGCTCCTGTAAATTCGAACCATCTGATTTCTTGGCAACCTCTAATATTTGTTCTGCATATGAGCGACCAAAATCTGCATCAATTAGTAGCTCACTAAAGTTAACTAATTCTTCTGGAGTTATCTTGGTGCGATTGAATTTAGCGAAAAAATCGCCGAGCCTTCCCATTTTTAAACCGATTCGGTTTCTACCTCGCGTAGACGTTGCGAGATCACTTCAGAAACTCCATCGCCGCGCATCGTCACGCCATAGAGTGAGTCAGCAATCTCCATAGTTCGTTTCTGGTGAGTGATTACAATCAACTGAGAGGCTGCTCGCAATTCTTCAAGCACGACAAGTAATCTTCCCAAGTTCGCATCATCTAGCGCGGCCTCAACCTCATCCATGACATAAAACGGACTAGGTCTGGCTTTGAATATAGCGATGAGAAGAGCTACCGCAGTTAGTGAACGTTCTCCACCGGAGAGTAGAGAAAGACGTTTAATTCTCTTTCCAGGAGGTCTGGCTTCCACATCTACTCCGGAATTCAGAAGATCACTTGGATCAGTGAGAATTAGTCGACCGTCTCCGCCTGGGAAAAGACGTGCAAATATTTTTTCAAATTCTCGAGCGGTATCTCTATAAGCCTCTTCGAAGATTTGTTGAACTTTGTCATCAACTTCCTTGATGATATCTAGTAAATCTTTCTTCGACTTCTTTAGATCTTCAAGTTGTTCAGCTAGATATTTGAGCCGCTCTTCTAGCGACGAGAATTCTTCAAGCGCTAATGGGTTTATCTTTCCTAGAAGTGCCAGCGATTTTTCTGCGCCAGCAAGTCGTTTCTCTTGTTGTTCTCTTCTAAAGGGAACAAGCTCTCCTTGTTGCAACTCGCCTTGTTCATCTTCAATAAAGGTAGGCACATCGTTTTGCGGACCGAACTCAGACACTAATACCTGAGAATCGATTCCAAATTCTTCCATGGCTTTGATTTCGAGTTGTTCTATTCGCAATCTCTGTTCCGCTCTAGCGATCTCATCTCTGTGAACGCTTGAAGTGAGCTGTTCAAGTTCGATTGCTAAATCTCTAATTTGAGCTCTCACGCTGAGAATTTCACCATCACGTGCGCTTCGAGATTCTTCTAATCTGGCTCGTTCATGGTTCGCTCGGGAAATTGAATTCTCTATCTGTATAAGAGCTTCATATGCAGCGTCTGCAATCGCTTGAGCGGTAACGGCGCCTCGAGCGCGTGACTCTCTTCGAGATATTTGTCGGATGGTTGCCTCTCGTTCAGCTATCGCTGATTGTTCGAGGTTTGATGCACGTTCTGAAATCGCGGTTGCGCGCTCTTCAATTGTTCTTAAACCTAACCGGGCTTCTACTTCGAGAGCTCTTGCGGTGGCAACTGAGGCCCGGAGATTCTCTAACAAACTTGTATCTGGAGAACTTGGCAAATCCCCGGAAGCAAATTCGCGTTCAGCTATCGCTAATTCTGATTGGTCACCAATCATGCTGTTCTTTACCTCAACGAGAGAGCCTTCAATTCTCGCAATTTCGGCGACTCCGCTCTTTACGATCTGACCTGCGGCTGCCATCTCTTCGGCTAGACCTGCCATGCGAGCATCAGATTCATTTAACTTTGCGAGAGCTTCATCATAACGGCGCTGCTTATCTCGAACTTCGCCTTGCAGCGTTGAACTCTCAAAAACAAATCGCTCACATTCATGAATTGTTTTAGAGAGTTCAATTTCACTGTTTTCAATCAAAGTTGTAATTTCAATTAGCGACGATGAGCGGGCAGATCCACCTCGGGCTCGACCACGGCCAATCAGATCACCGTCGCGTGTCACAGCAATTAAATCGCTATTTCGGCGAATTAGCGGCTCTGCGTCAGAAAGCGAGTCAATTGCAATGTATCCAGCTAGTAATTTCTGCAGAAGCGCATCTAGGGTGGATGTAGTGATTTTAGAGATTAGCGGTGTTGCATCTGCCGGGTATTGATAAGCCGCTGGTTTTTCGTCCGCCAAAATTAGGAGCTCTGCACTTCCAGCATTTTCGCCCTTTAGAAATGTGAGAGCTGTGATTGCACTTGAATCGTCATTGACTACGAGCGCATCAGCAAAATTGCCCAAAGCAGATGTAATTGCGGCTTCCCAGCCTGGCTCAACTTTTATAAGCGAAGCAACACTTCCTCGAACATTAATACCTCGACCATTATTCAAAAGGGCCCCGCTGCCATCCTTATGCAAAGTCGCCTGTCTTAATGCATCGACTTTGGCTCCAATGGCAGCACGCTTACGTTCTGAGTCGATAAGGCTTTCTTGGCTTCTCTCTAATCTAGTTCTTGCATCCTGAAGCTCAGCCTTAGATTTTTCAAAATCTGCATCAAGTCCTTTTTCGTTTACACCTAATCCCGCGATTTGATTCTCTAATTCCGCAAATTCCTTGCGCGCGATTTCAACTCTAGTCTTTGCTTCTTCCAGCGCCGAATCCAATCTGTTTATCTCCGCGGCTGCACTGGAGATCGCAGATTGCAAACTCTTTATATGTCCTTCTTGTCTTGCCGTACCTTCTCGATAATCAGCTATTGCGCGAAGTGCGGCAGCAACGCGATCTTCCTCTGCTTTAAGTCGTGACTCTAATTCACTTAAGTTTCTACTTGCACCGTCTAACTCTTCTTGAGAATTTAGTATCGATGCTCTGAGTACCGATTCTTCTTGGCGCAAACCTCGCGCTTCGGTCTCCATGACTTCTGGATCTCTGCCACTGGATCGAGCTTCTTCAACTTCTTCCGAGAGGAACCGAGCGCGCTCCGAGGCTAAATTCTGAGTGCCGCGTAATTTTTCGCGTTGTGCCGTTAAGTTATAGTAATTATCTTGAGCAGCCGTTAATTGTGGACCTTCTTCAAGCGACAATCTATCCAATTCAACTTCTCTATTTCGCAACCTGTCGAGGCTCTGTTCCACTTCTGATCGTCGCTCTCTGAGAGCGGTTTCATCGGCAACTTCAAGTGAGAGATTTGATTTAAGGTTGACTACATCATCGGCTAAGAGTCTTAAGCGCGCGTCGCGAACTTCAGCTTGTATTACAGCTGCTTTCTTCGCCACTTCAGCCTGTTTACCAAGAGGTCGAAGTTGTCGCCGTAATTCATTGGTTAAATCTTGAACGCGCGACATATTGGTCTGCATGGAATCCAACTTTCGCAACGCTTTTTCTTTTCGTTTTCGATGTTTAAGGATTCCTGCGGCTTCTTCAATAAAGCCACGACGTTCCTCAGGATTAGCCACCAGAATCGCATCTAGCTGACCTTGTCCCACAATTACGTGCATCTCACGACCGATTCCGCTATCGCTGAGCAACTCTTGAATATCCAATAAGCGAACACTTTCACCATTTATTTGATAGTCGCTCTGGCCATTTCTAAAAAGAGTTCTTGAAATTGTTACTTCAGTGAAATCAATTGGAAGCGCGCCATCGGTGTTATCTATTGTTACTGCTACTTCAGCTCGACCTAATGGAGCGCGGCCCGATGTTCCAGCAAAGATGACATCTTCCATTTTGCCACCACGCAGACTTTTTGCGCCTTGTTCTCCCATAACCCAAGTAAGCGCATCTACCACGTTGCTCTTACCCGAACCGTTGGGACCAACAATGCAGGTAATGCCAGGCTCGAAGCGGAGGGTCGTTGGAGCGGCAAAGGACTTGAAGCCCTTCAAGGTCATACTCTTCAAATACACGCGTATAACTTAGCGGGAAGAGCGTTTACCGCCTCGATTTCCGACCCGATTCTTGCCCACTTTTGATTTTGTGCGAGGTGCCCGTTGGCATTGAGGGCAGAAATGAGAGGAGCGATTGGCAAATGTGATCCGGCGAATACCGGTGCCGCATCTTTTACATGGCTCACCTTCGCGCCCATAAGCTTTGAGGGAAACTTCGTAATAACCGCTCTGGCCATTTACATCTATATACAGATCATCAAAACTAGTTCCGCCTCGCTTCAGAGAATTCTTCATTACTTTGGTTGCATTTCTAATAAGAGTGCGTAATTCATTTTGGGATATCGACTCAATTTTTCGCTCAGGATGAATACGTGAATACCAGAGCGCTTCATCCGCATAAATATTGCCAATTCCACTTATTATTTCTTGATTTAGAAGTGCGCGTTTAATCTCAGTTTTCCGCTGACTAAGACTCTGTATTGATTGGTCTAGATTGAACTTTGAATCGAATGGATCTTGCGCGATATGTCTACAGAGTTCGGGAATTTCACCGGTTGGCGTGGAAATCAATCTATCAATCGTTAACCAACCAAAAGTCCGCTGGTCGATAAATCTAAATTCTTTGGAAGTCCCGGCAAATCTAATGATTGCCCTGACATGGGGTGAAATAGGTTCGTTTTGAGATTTGATAAGCATCTGGCCGCTCATGCCGAGGTGTCCTACAATCGCATTGCCACGATCTAAGCTAAACCAAAGATATTTTCCGCGGCGATTTATACTTTCTATTTTCGCCCCTACCGCAGATTCAAGTCTTTCCTCGCCATTTCGGTTAACCCGAGGATGTAAAACCTGGATATCCTTAATTTTCGATTTTGGAAGAAATTTTGCTAATCCTCTTCGAACTGTCTCAACTTCTGGCAGCTCTGGCATGGCTATATCTTCTTAGATAATTCCTCATACGCAAGTCGTGCCGCTTCTTGTTCTGCCTCTCTTTTACTTTTTCCACGTCCGGAATTAAATGTACTACCGTTCACAATAGCCACAGCTTCGAAACTTTTATCATGATCTGGTCCCGACTCGGTAACCCGATATTCCGGTGCCGGCCAACCAGAGGCGGCAACCAATTCTTGGAGCGCAGTTTTTCCATCAATTCCGGAGCCGCGCGTGATGGCATCTTCAATCACATCTTTCATCAGATTAAGAATCACCTTGCGGCAAGCCTCAAAACCTAGATCCAAATAAATAGCTCCAACTAAAGCTTCAAATGCATCGGCCAAAATGGAATTCTTATCTCGACCGCCAGTTAATTCCTCACCTTTGCCAATTAGAAGCGCGGAACCCAGTTCTAAAGATCGAGCAATTGAGGCAAGTGCTCGCATGTTGACGACTCCAGAACGCAACGGAGATAACCGGGATTCATCTAAATCTGGAAATCTTTCATACAGTTCTTCGGTAACGACTAATCCAAGAACGCTATCTCCGAGAAATTCAAGACGTTCATTTGTGGGTAATCCGCCAAATTCGTAAGCATAAGAACGATGTGTTAGCGCAAGTTTTAACCGCTCCGGACTTATAGATACCCCGAGCTTTTCATCAAAGGCCCGGGACAGAATCAAACCTCTAGAACTTGGCGATCCTTATAGGTGCCACAAGTTGGACATGCCGTATGTTGCAATTTTGGTTGTTGGCACTTGCTGCAATTTGCAGTTGCAGCTGGCGTGGCTTTCCATGAGCTACGGCGGTGACGAGTACGCGAACGCGACATCTTTCGCTTTGGTAATGGCACGGCCGACTCCTTTGTTAATTAATTTACTTGAAGACGCGAAGTATCTCCCACGACCTATCTACCTGCCAAATCGAGGGTCGGATTTCCATTCTGAGAGACCCTGCCAGCGTGGGTCAATCAATTCATGCTCGTGGTCGGCAGGCAGGTTTTCCCATTTCTCCCCGCACCCACTACAGAGTCCTTGGCAATCTTCTCGGCATATTGGATTTATGGGAAGCGCGAGAATTACAGCATCTCGAACCGGGATTTCTAGATCAGCGATATCGCCTTCCATCATAAATTCTTCATCTTCACCGGCACGATTCTCGTAGAAAAATAATTCTTGAAAATTCTGGTTTATAACCGTCTCTATGGGATCAAGACATCGTCCGCATTCACCAACTGCTTTACTGCTTATCGTTCCTGTGATGAGAACGCCGTCAGATACCGATTCCGCTCTGAGATTGATAAGCAATTGGGTCTTAACTGGGATTGCAATCATGGGATTGCCAATAGATTCAGGCGCTAGAAAATCTAATTGGAAATCCTTGAAATCACCAGCTCGCCTAGGTAGTTCGTGGAGATTTAACTTAAAAGGGGAAGTTGCCATTTAATCTTCAGATAGTTGGGAAAGTACATCTTTATCACTTGCGCCGGCCAATCGTTCTCTACCTCGATTAACAGCATCTAGAGTCTTATTGAGAATTACTTCTAGAGTTGCCAATCTTGAATCGATATAAGCATCAACTTCTTCGCGCTCGCGCTCGATTTTGTTATGAGCCTCATCGACTAGTCGAGCTGCCTCTTCACGGGCAGCGGAGACTATGGCGGTTTGCTCAACCATCCGTGCAACTTCTTCCCGCGCATGCGCAATTAGTTGTTCCGCACTCTGGCGACCTTCTTCAATAATCTGCTCGCGATGAGCCAAAAGTTTTTTTGCGCTAGCAAAATCATTCGGGAGCGCTTTGGAAATCTCATCCAGAACGCCTAAGAGTTCACCTCTATGGATTACACATGAGGCCGATAATGGAACAGCTCTCGACTCTTTAACTAAAGTTACCGCAGCCTCTAACTTTTCAAGCGATTCCATCAGTTGCCTTTCCCTTCATAGAACGGGCTTTCAATTCTTTAAGGACGCCGGTTGGTACGAGTGCCGAAACATCGCCCCCGTATCGAGCAATTTCGCGTACCAGTGATGAACTGAGGAAGGAGTATGCAGGTTTAGTCGCCATCAACAAAGTATCGACTCCTTTAAGCTGTAAATTCATTTGTGCCATTTGTAGCTCATAGTCAAAATCGCTAACCGCTCTCAGGCCTTTGATGATGGCTCCGATGTTGTTGGCTTTGCAATAATCAACTAAAAGTCCGCTCCAAGTATCGACAGTTACATTTGGGATATGAGCAACTGCATCTTTAGCTAGAACAAGCCGCTCTTCGATGGAGAATAAGCCTGTCTTGGAAGAGTTCGCGAGAACTGCAATAACTACTTGATCGAATAATCCACTCGCTCTCTCAATGACATCAATATGTCCGTTGGTAATTGGATCAAAAGATCCCGGGCAGACTGCTTTTCTCATGGGTAAACGCTAACACGCCTCGGCATAGAAGATTGTGGCCGCCCCATATTTACGCTCCTTCAGCAAGGTTAACTCCTTTGGCCAAAGAATTGGTTTGCTCTTTGAATCTCTCTCGATTGCAATTATTGAGCCCTTCTTTAAAAATCCACCACTCGAAAGCAGATTTAAAACTTCTATTACTTCACTCATAGTTGCGTCATATGGAGGATCTAGAAATACGATATCAAATTTATCTTGAGCCGTTTGTTCTAGGAATTTTTTAACGGGCATTTGAATAATATTGCTTCTGCCAACACCTTGAAGTTTACTTAGTAATTCATGATTGTTCCTTGCAACTTCGATTGCCTTTTCATCTCGATCAACTCCTTGAACATAAGCTGCTCCTCGAGAAAGAGCTTCGGCACTCACCGCTCCAGATCCGCAATATAGATCTAAAAACTTTAGATTCGCGATTGAGCCAAATTCAGATTCCAGAGTTGAAAAAAGCGCTTCCCTTGCGCGATCAGAAGTCGGGCGAACGCCATCCTTTGGCGATATTAGATTTCGCCCCTTAGCGAGTCCTGCGATTATTCTCATTATTTCTTCTCCAGGTATGAGGCGCGTTCTTCCTGGCGTAATTTATCAACTTCAATTAGGAGCCCCGAATAGTTTACAAGCGCTTCATCGGAATCAATCAATTCCGTAGCAACTTGACGCGCCTTGATAATCAAGGATTCATCTCGAATAACTCGAAGAAGTCGTAAGTGAGAAGTTGCACCAGACTGTGCGCTTCCTAAAACATCTCCTTCGCGGCGCTGCTCTAAATCGAGTCGGCTAAGTTCAAATCCATCGGTAGTAGAGGCCACGGCCTTGAGTCGGAGCGCAGCATCACTTTCTGGGGTAGCGCTAGTAACCAAAATACAGAGGCCTGGTACTTGACCGCGTCCAACTCGTCCGCGCAACTGATGCAATTGTGAGACGCCAAATCTTTCAGCATCCAAAATAACCATCATTGAGGCATTTGAGACATCGACACCAACTTCAATTACAGTTGTTGACACTAGAACATCAATTTCATGAGCTTGAAATGCTCGCATTGTTGACTCTTTCTCATCCGAGCTAAGTCGTCCATGAAGCGCTGCGATTCTTAAACCATTTAAAATTTCATCGCGTAATTTAGGGAAAATTTCTGAGACTGAACTTGCTGGCTGCGAGAACTGCAATTCTGGATCGCCCGAAAGACGTTTTATTCGCTTCAATTCATCACCACTTAAACCAAAATTAGAGAAATCCGAATCATCCGTGGGTGAAATTCTTGGAACAACTACGTAAACTTGGTGCCCGCTTGAAATCTCTTCCCTGACGCGCTGCCAGGTTCTTTCCATCAACTTAGGCTCTGTTAGCGAATTTACAACGTGTGTCTGTATTGGAGTTCTACCCAAAGGAAGTTCATCTAGTGTAGAAACGTCGAGATCTCCAAAGACCGTCATGGCAACAGTTCTGGGGATTGGCGTTGCAGTCATTACGAGAATGTGTGGCGGATACTCTGATTTACTTCTCAAAACGTCTCTCTGCTCAACGCCGAATCTATGCTGTTCATCAATGACAACAAGTTCCAAATTCTTGAACTTTAGTTCCTCGTTTAGGAGCGAATGTGTGCCAATGAGAATATCTATTTCGCCGCTCTTGGCTAGGCCAAGGATTTCTCTACGGTCAGCACTTGATGTCGATCCAGTAAGCAAAGCAATACGTACACCTTCCATAGGGCCATCTAGAGCGCCTCTATTTGCCAGTTTTCCTAATAACTGAGTGAAAGTTTTGAAATGTTGTTGAGCCAATACCTCGGTCGGAGCCAATAGAGCTGATTGACCATTCTCAACCGACAACATAGCTCTCAGTGCAATGATTGTTTTTCCAGAGCCAACATCACCTTGTAACAATCTATACATGGGCGAGTCGCCTGCTAAATCTAGGCGAATCTCGTTCCAAACTCTCAATTGCGCTGCGGTTAGTTTGAAATTTAGCGATTCATCAAATTGAGCTAGCAATTCTTCATTTAATCTTGTTGGTACTTTTGATTGATTTTTTCTAATTTCTCTTTTTCGAAGCAATAGAAATAGTTGCATAGCTAACGCCTCATCAAAAGTAAGACGGTAAATAGCTTTTTCTGCAGCCAGTAAATCTGTCGGCTGATGAACTTCTCGAAGAGCTTTGGACAGGCTAGGTAAATCTAATTGAGACTGGAGTTGAACCGGTAATGGATCCTCTAGATCGCCAACATTTGCTAGCGCCAGGGAGACGCATTGTGCAATCTTCCATGACGGAAGTTTGCGCGTTGCCTTATAAACAGGAAGATATTTTCCGGCGAAATCATCAGCGGCAGTTTGAGCATCTTCGCCTTCGGGCACCAACAGATAGTCAGGATGAGCCAATTGCCGTTGATTCTTGTATTGGCTCACTTTCCCGGCAAATAAACCCTCGCGGCCTTCGCGTAAATCCTTGGCTCGCCAGGCTTGATTGAAGAATGTCAGCAGAAGTTTCTCTGAACCGTCGGAAACTACAACTTCAAGAATCCCGCCCTTTCGTCCAGGAATCTTTTTAACTTTACAACTTGCTATCCGTGCCAAGATTGTGACTTCATCACCATCATTTAAAGAGTGAAAATCGGTTAACTGTCCTCTGACAACGTAACGTCGTGGGTAATGTCGAAGAATGTCTTCAACGGTTGCCAAGCCCAACTCTTCAAATAGAACTTTTGCGGTTCGATCACCCACAACGAGGCTCGCTTTGGAACTTAGGTCAACCATGCTTCATTCTCCAATAGCACCGCCCCAAAGTCCGGATTGCCCCTCGATTCCCGCATTGATTGGCGTAGATCAGCGATACCCGGCTAATCTTGCGCTCTCAAAATCGTTCACAAGGAGTTTAGTCATGGCATCAGTCTGCGACATATGTGGAAAAGGACCGAGCTTTGGCAACAATGTTTCCCACTCCAAGCGACGCACTAGACGGCGTTGGAATCCAAACATTCAGCGAGTTAAGACTCTGATTAACGGATACGCCAAGCGCAAGAACGTCTGTACCTCCTGCTTAAAGGCCGGAAAAGTAACTCGCTAATCCTTCCATCTGTGCTCATAGCCAGATACTGAGATCGGATTGCCATCTAAGTAAATGCCGGAACCGGCCTCAACTTTTCCTATTTCTGTAAATCCATCAATTTCTTCGTTACTTGTACCTAGTAACTTGTGATCTTCTCCTCCACTTAAAACCCAATCCAAAAATCGTTCTGGATTGAGCAAATGAAGCTGGCTTGATTTCAAATTCTCTGTGGAAAGATGAATTTTCACCTTACTGGCTTGAGCTATCCGAAAAGCGTCAACCAATAAGCCGTCGCTGGTATCTATTGCCGAATTAAACTTTCCAATTGAATCTCTATATTTTTTATAATTTATCGAAGGGGCAAGATGTTGATCTACAAGATTTTTTATTGTGTTATTGGAGATTGCATCTCCGCTGCGTAGGAAATCTAGGCCAGCTGCCGAGGCGCCCGGTAATTCTGAGATGAGAACGCGATCACCGATTTTTGCGCCGTCGCGTCCTACGGAATTCGTGACTTCACCAATTGCGGTTATGGAAATAGTTAATTCATTTCCCGTTGACAAGTCGCCGCCAATTACTTGTGCACCAACTAGGTCTGCTTCATTCGCGATTCCGGATGCAATTTCAAGAGCTCCGCTTAAGTGGCGATCAGGAAGCACGAGTGCGACCAATAAATATCTCGGAACTCCACCCATTACGAAGATATCAGCAAGATTAGCGGCAGTGACCTTTCTTCCTATTTGTTGGTAACTGCTCCAATCGCATCTAAAGTGCACGCCCTCAACCGCGACATCACTTACGACAACCTGCTTTCCTTTTGGTATATATACAGCGCCGTCATCGCCAATTCCAATTTCTACAGAGTCATTTCTCCTTGAAAAAAGTTTCTTAATCTCATCAAGTAGCTCAGATTCGAGCATGGTTATCTAACTACGTTTTGAGAGCGCTGCAACGCACTTTTAATTAATTGACTTATTAATTCAGAATAGTTCTTTCCTGAAGCTTCCCATAACATGGGGAAAACAGATCGTGGTGTAAAGCCTGGCATCGTATTCAATTCATTAATGATGATTTTGCCATCTTCCGTTAAGAAGAAATCAACTCTGGCTAGCCCTTCACATCCAAGAGCCGAAAAAGCAGCTACGGCCGCAGATCTAATTCGCTCCGTTAGCGAGGCTGGCAGGTTGGCTGGAATTTCAAAACTAGTCGAACCATCCAGGTACTTTGCGTCAAAGTCATAAAACTCATGTGGTGGATTTACTTTAATTTCACCTAGGACCGAAGCTTCTGGTTTGCCATCTATTTCTAAAACTGCGCACTCGATCTCTCGTCCAACAATTGCGGCTTCTGCCATAGCTTTTGGATCAAACTTATGGGCAGAATCAATTGCGCTCTCAACCTGTGAGGCGTCCTTGACTTTGTAAGTTCCGCGGCTAGATCCACTTCTCGCGGGTTTAATGAAAATTGGGAAACCGAGTGCTGATATTTTCGCTATTTCTAAAGACTTATTCTCGCGCCAGTCTCGCTGATGGACGGTGATTCCATCTGCAACGTTCATTCCAAAATCTGAATATATTGGTTTTGCAAAAGTCTTATCCATGGCAACCGAAGAAGCAAGTACGCCTGAGCCAACATAAGGAATGTTTAACATTTCCAAAAGACCTTGAATCGTTCCATCCTCGCCATAGGCGCCATGAAGAAGCGGAAATACGACATCTACACTGAGAGAAACATTCGGAGATACATTTGACGATTCATTCGAGTCTGCGAAAAAGCCGTTACTCCTAAAGCTGACGTTACTTCTATTTTCTGGAACTGAAGGTAATCCCGATTCTCCCCCAACGAAATCAGTTGCATCTTTTAGAAGAATCCAAGCGCCCGACTTACTTATGCCTATAAGAATTGGGTCGAATTCTTTTCTATCGATTGCAGCAATTACACCAGATGCCGAAATGCACGAGATTTCATGCTCGCTACTTCGACCGCCACATATTATGGCAACGCGTTTTTTCACGATTCTTCTATCTCCGCTCCGGTAGCAACCTGCATTAATTGAATGATTGCCTCTGTTGGAGTCATTTTATTAGTAACTACTTCCGAAACGGCTTCCATGATAGGAACTTCAATACCAACCGAGTGTGCCAATTCAACTAACGAACTGGCGGTCGAGACTCCCTCAACGGTTGATGAAACGCTCTTAACTGCGCTCTCCATCGATCCGGTTTTACCGAGCGCCTCGCCGAATGTTCGGTTCCTCGAAAGTGATGAACCGCAAGTTGCCAGTAAGTCTCCAACTCCAGCTAGACCCACAAAGGTAAGGGGGCGCGCACCTCGCGCCATTCCAAGACGCGTTAATTCATTTAAGCCTCGAGTGATAACAAGCGCTTGAGTATTCTCGCCAAAACCCATTCCTATCGACATTCCGACCGCAAGGGCTATTACATTTTTCGCAGCGCCAGCTAATTCACATCCCACAACATCGGTAGATGTGTATACGCGAAAATACGGAGCGCTAAAAAGTTGCGCCGTAGCGTCGGCTAAAGCCTGTGACTCACTTGCGGCAACTGCTCCGACTGGCTGGCGAAGAACAACTTCTCTTGCCAGGTTTGGACCCGTAAGAATTGCAATTTGTTCTGGGGCAATTTCGAGAATTTCCTGGATAACTTCAGTCATCCGCAGATGAGTTCCCAATTCAACACCTTTCAAAGTGGAAATTATTGGAATTCCTTTTGGGAAAATCTCTTTCCAGGCAACAAGATTTTGGCGAAGTGATTGCGAAGGTATCGCCAAAACTAGAGCGCCGATATTTTCAAAGGCTTCCTCGATTTTATTGGTTGCGATTATTGAATCAGCGAGCGTTAAGCCTGAAAGCGCCTGCTCATTGGTGCGCTTAAAATTAATCTCATTAACAACTGCTTCATTGCGACCCCAGATCACGACCTCATTACCTGCATCCATTAACACTTGTGCCAGAGTGGTGCCCCACTGACCAGTTCCGAGAATAGAGATCCTCATCGCGCCCTCTTGAAATTTCCGGTTCTAGGTAAATCGGATTTCTTCGGATCAAATTTGCTTTTCGGTGCGGACTCTCCTCGCAATACCTCCAATAATTTAGTTATCTCATCCATAATCGCATCAGTCGCAGCTTCGATATCAGCAGGATTGTCACTGCCGCGCCATTTATCTAAATTTACTTGTTCGCCCATAATTACTGAAACTTTAGTACGGGGAAAGAGTTTTATCTTGCGACCGTATGGCGGAATAACGATTTGAGGACCCCAAGAAGCGCACGGATAAACGGGAACTCCTGTTAGAAGCGCAAGTCGTGCAACTCCAGTTTTTGCGCGCATCGGCCATAAGTTTTCATCTCGAGTTAATGTACCTTCGGGATAAACCCCAAGAAGATGACCAGCTTTAAGCACCGCAATCGCATGTTCGAAACCGAGAACTGCATCTTTACTCTCACGCTTTACTGGAATTTGACCGGCAGATTTAATAAACCAGCCAATGAATGGAACTTTAAATACTGCTTCTTTGCCAAGATATCTGGGGGCTCGGCCATTGTTATATAGAAAATGTGTAAATGTGAGTGGATCTAGATACGAGAGATGATTGCAGACAACAATTGCGGCTCCGGTCTTCGGCAAATATTCAGCGCCGCGCCAATCTTTTTTGACTATCAGATTCAAGATTGGCCGAAGTACGCCCGCGCCAATTTTGAATGCCCAATTAGTTCCTAGCGGATTACCTTTAGGAGGAGCGTAGAAAATTCGATCGCCACTCATACCTGAAGCCTAAACGCAAAAGTTAAAGGCCACGCGCGAGAGCACGTGGCCTTTAACGTTAAATTATTTACCGCTTACCCTTTTTCTTGCCCTTCTTAGCCTTGCCAGCCTTCTTAGCAACTTTCTTGGCTGCTTTCTTGGCTGCTGGCTTTACAACTGGAGCTGGCTTTGGCGCAGGTCCAAGTTTGCGATCACCGGAGATTACTTCCTTCAGCGCTTTTGCTGGGAGGAATCTAACCTTCTTACTCGCCTTAATCATGATCGATTCACCAGTGAATGGGTTGCGACCTTTGCGAGCTTTGCGATCGACTTTCTTGAACTTACCAAAGTCGTTGATTGTTACATCTTCGCCTCGTTGGATATTACGCACGATTGAATCGAAAACGATTTCAACAGCGTGGGCGGCCTCTTTCTTGCTTCCGTTGAAGTGTGGTGCCAACGAAGCAATGAACTGGGTCTTGTTCATTTAATCCCCTTATTTACGCGTAAAGTTAAGCGTTTGCTTAACTGTGCTCACAATTTACGCAGTAAAAACCGTTATTTTGCGCATCTTTTTCGGTGTGTCGCAAGAAAAGCAAACTTTGATATTGGGAAAAACCATTGATTTTCTGCGCTTTTAACGGCAAAAAACGAAAAGTCTCAACTCTTAGTTGAGACTCTATCAACTCAAAATAGGCAGTGTTTTCGGTTTATAAACTGCGCGATTTTTTTCAAATTTCTCAACTTCATCAATTTTACGGAGCGTTAGACCGATATCGTCTAAACCTTCCATCAATCTCCAGCGCGTGTAATCGTCTAATTCAAAACCTACTTTTTTTCCGTTGTAGCGCACTTCGCGCGACTGCAGATCGACCTCGATTGATGTGTTTGGGTCAGTTTCGATCGCGGTCCATAAGCCTTCAATCTCACTTTGAGGCAGTATGACGGTCAGCAACCCTCCTTTAAGAGAATTTCCGCGGAAAATATCGGCAAACCTGGATGAAATCACGACTTTAAATCCATAATTCTGTAGCGCCCATACGGCGTGCTCGCGAGAAGAGCCGGTACCAAAATCGACACCTGCGACCAGGATAGTTCCGGCTTTGTATTGCGGTTGGTTGAGAACAAAATCCGGATCGCTCCGCCAAGCAGCAAATAAGCCATCTTCAAATCCAGTTCTCGTGACTCTCTTCAAATAGACGGCAGGGATGATTTGATCAGTATCAACATTGCTGCGCCGTAATGGAACTCCAGTTCCCGAATGCGAAATGAATTTCTCCATTTTTCTCCTATAAGTCAGCTGGCGAAGCCAGCGTTCCTTTAATGGCAGTAGCTGCAGCAACGAGCGGGCTTACCAGATGCGTTCTACCGCCCTTGCCCTGGCGACCCTCGAAGTTTCGGTTACTTGTAGATGCTGCTCTCTCACCTGGCTTTAATTGATCCGGGTTCATGCCAAGACACATCGAGCAACCCGCGCTTCGCCACTCTGCGCCCGCATCTAAAAAGACGCGATCAAGACCTTCGGCTTCAGCCTGCAATCTGACTCGAGCAGAACCTGGCACAACTAGCATCCGAGTATCCCCGGCAATTCGTTTTCCTTTAATTATTTCAGCGGCAGATCTTAAATCTTCAATTCGCCCGTTTGTGCAAGAACCAAGAAATACGGTGTCAATCTTTATCGCTTTCATTGGGGTGCCGGCCTTGAGATCCATATAGGTAAGAGCGTTCTGAGCAGCTACTCGCTCTTGTTCATCTTCAATTTCGCTCGGAATTGGCACAGCGGCATTTAATGGAACGCCTTGACCTGGATTAGTCCCCCAAGTCACAAATGGCGAAAGTTCATCCGCATTAAGTGTTATCTCTTTATCAAACTTAGCGTCAGAATCGCTCTGCAATGTTTTCCAATATGCAAGAGCGGCATCCCATTCTTTTCCTTTTGGCGCATGAGGTCTTCCCTTTATATATTCAAAAGTTATCTCATCTGGTGCAATGAGCCCAGCGCGTGCACCCGCTTCAATCGACATATTACAAATTGTCATACGCGCTTCCATAGAGAGTTGGCGAATGGCACTTCCTCGATATTCCAAAATATAACCTTGTCCTCCGCCGGTTGAAATCTTTGCGATAACAGCAAGAATGATGTCTTTAGATGTAACTCCAGGCTTGAGAGTTCCCTCAACATTTATCGCCATCATCTTGGGTCGATTTAACGGAAGAGTTTGAGTTGCAAGAACGTGTTCAACCTCGCTTGTGCCAATTCCAAAAGCCAGGGCGCCAAAAGCTCCGTGGGTGGAAGTATGCGAATCACCGCAGACAATGGTCATGCCGGGTTGGGTGATTCCAAGTTGTGGTCCGACTACGTGAACAATCCCTTGTTCAACATCCCCGAGGGAGTGGATTCGTATGCCAAATTCAGCACAATTTTTTCGAAGCGTATCGACTTGTAGTCGCGAAACTGGATCTGCAATTGGTTTATCGATGTCGATTGTTGGAACGTTGTGATCTTCGGTTGCCAGTGTTAATTCAGGCCTGCGCACAGTTCGTCCGGAAAGGCGAAGTCCATCAAAAGCTTGTGGGCTAGTAACTTCATGAATCAAATGAAGGTCGATGTAGAGAAGATCAGGTTCACCAGCGTTCTGACGAACAATATGGTCGTTCCAAACTTTCTCGGCCAATGCCTTGCCCATCGCCCCTCCTAACCGTCCATCTTTACTTCTCACCTATTGAGATGGCATTATCAGATTATGGACAAGAAGAATAGCGGAGTCGGAGTACTTGATAAAGCGGTGAGAATTTTGACCGTCTTAGAATCTGGTCCACATTCCCTTAGCGAGCTTGTAAAGGCGACCAAAATCGCGCGTCCGACCGCGCATCGCCTCGCAGTTGCACTTGAAGTACATCGGCTCGTTGCGCGAGATCTAAATGGGCGATTCATCCTGGGTTCTCGAAATAGCGAATTTGCAGCAGCCACAGGTGAGGACCGGTTATTGGCAGTCGCCGTACCTGCACTGACCTCGCTCCGTGATGCAACTGGTGAAAGCGCCCAGTTATATCGGCGCCAAGGCGATCAGAGAATATGTGTTGCTGCTGCAGAGAGAATCTCGGGACTTCGCGATTCGGTTCCTGTCGGAGCAGCTTTAACAATGGGCGCCGGTTCAGCCGCCCAAGTTTTACTTGCATGGGAAGATGCAGATCGACTTCATCGAGCGCTTACCGGCGCAAGATTTAGCGCCGCCGCACTCTCTGCGGTTCGACGACGTGGTTGGGCGCAGAGCGTTGGCGAGCGGGAACCAGGAGTTGCATCTGTATCTGCTCCGGTGCGCGGGCCGAATAACAAAGTAATTGCAGCGGTCAGCATTTCTGGCCCAATTGAAAGATTGGGAAGACAACCCGGAAGAATTCATGCCGCTGCTGTTGTCGCGACAGCAGCGAAATTGAGTGATCACCTTTTAAAGAAGTAATCACGATGGCAGCCCCGAAGGGATTCGAACCCTCGTAGCTGGCTTGAGAAGCCAGAGTCCTAGGCCACTAGACGACGGGGCCATCGATATTAAGTTTTTCTGCTGGGGTACCAGGACTCGAACCTAGACAAGCTGAACCAGAATCAGCTGGGCTGCCAATTACCCCATACCCCAAAGCGCTAAGAATAGCGTGAAGTTAGCTAATCAATTGCCTCCCGTAATCTCTGAAGCGAAACCTCTCTGCCTAGAAGTTCCATAGATTCAAAAAGTGGTGGCGAAATCGGGCTACCAGTCAGAGCAATTCTTACCGGGCCAAATGCAATTCTAGGTTTGAGCCCTAATTCATCTAATAGCGACTTTCGTAGCGCCTCTTCTATTCGAGTGTGGCTCCAATCGTTTAATGCTTCGATTGATGCGAGCGCGCTCTTCAGGACTTTCTGCGAATCGGATTCCTTGATTTTCTTTTTTGTTTCTTCATCAAATTCCAATTTTTTCTTGAACAAAAAGCTAAGCATTGGAACAACTTCACTGAGTTTAATTATTCGCTCTTGAATAATTGGTAGCGCCTGTTTAACCAGCGATACCTCATTTTCATTTCCGCTAATTACATTCTCCCGAAGTAGAAAAGGTAAGGAACGTTCCAAAAACTCTTCTATAGAAAGCGCCCTGATTTTGTCTCCATTTATCGCTTCTAGTTTTTTCATATCAAATCTTGCAGGCGAACTATTAACTCTTTCTACCGTGAAAAGCTCCGTTAATTCCTTCATAGAAACATTCTCTCGATCATCACCAGGCGACCATCCCAAAAGTGCGAGGTAGTTACAGATTGCCTCCGGCAAGAAACCTTCTTCGCGGTACCACGCTATGGAGACTTCGCCGTTTCGTTTTGATAGTTTGGCATTATCGGTTCCCATCACAAACGGTAAATGAGCAAATTTCGGGAAATCAGATTCGGTAACTCCCATGGCTTGATAAACACGAATCTGGCGAGGCGTTGATGATAGTAAGTCTTCACCTCTTAGAACATGAGTAATTTTCATTAATACATCATCAACAGCGACAGCTAACGTGTATAAAGGTGAGCCATCTGCTCGCATCAAGACAAAATCAGGAACGTATTTATGCTCAAATACGACTTCGCCTCTGATTAAATCTTGAAACTTAGTTTCGCCATCTGGCATTCTCATTCGAATTACAGGTTTTCGTCCTTCACTCTGATATCTCTGTAAGTCAGAATCGTTAATCGAGCGACATTTTCCATCGTAGCCTGGTGCTTGATTCTTTTCACGCTGCGCTTCCCTACGCGACTCCAGTTCCTCGGTGGTGCAATAACAGTGGTATGCATCGCCGTTACGCAAAAAAGTTTCTGCCCATTCTTTATAAATATCTAAACGCTGTGATTGTAGATACGGTCCATATGGGCCACCCACTTCTGGACCTTCATCCCAATTAAGTCCAAGCCATTTCAAGGTATCAATAGCGCGGCCGATATATTCATCGGTAACTCGCTCCCTGTCAGTATCCTCAATTCGAAAAACTAATTTTCCATTTGTGTGTCGAGCGTATGCCCAGGCGAATAAGGCGGTACGAATATTTCCGACATGAAGGTCTCCGGTTGGAGAGGGAGCAAATCTAGTTCTCACTTCGCGAGCATTAGTCATTTCGCCACCATATTCACAAGTTCACCGATGCCCTCAATCGCGACTGAGACTTTACTTCCGGGAATCATCGGCCCGATTCCAGAAGGGGTGCCAGTCAGAATTAAATCGCCGGGAAGTAGCGTCATAACTCGAGTCACGAAGGCGATTATCGTCGGAATGTCAAAGACCATCTGATCAAGCCGCGCGGACTGTTTGAGCTGATCGGCAACATACGCCGAAATTTTTTGTTTATCAGGCTTAAATTCAGTTTCAATCCAGGGTCCGATAGGGCAGAAAGTGTCAAAACTTTTGGCCCTGGTCCATTGTCCATCTGATTTCTGTAAATCTCTTGCAGTTACGTCATTGGCAATCGTGTAACCGAAAATAACATCCGAATACTTTTCTTTTGGTACATCCTTACAAATTCTCGAAATTACTATTGCAAGTTCAACTTCATGATCGACTCTGGAACTATCTTCTGGCCAACGAATTACTTCGCCAGGTCCGATAACAGAGGTATTTGGTTTTAAGAAAATTATTGGCTCTTTAGGAACTTCTCCTCCCATCTCTGCTGCGTGATCGGCATAATTCTTGCCGATACAGACAATTTTGCTTCTTGGGATTACTGGAGCCAATAACTTCACATCGGAAGTGCTAATTTTTTCTTCAAGAGGCGATATACCGGAGTAAAGCGGATCTCCGGAAATCAATCGGATGGAATTTTGGCTTTCAAGAATGCCAAATTGAGGGTCGCTACCGAGCGACGTTTTCTTGCTAGGAGTAAAACGGACAATTCTCATTTATTTAACCATTTTCAGATTCGCCTGAATTGGGATTATTTTTCGTGATTCTCTCCACAAGAACTGTCCCGATTCGATGTCGTCTACCAATTGGACGCTCTGCCACGATCTTCCAATCGTGGAGCACAATCTCACTACCAGGTATTGGAACGCGGCCAAGTTTCTTGGCCATGTATCCCCCGATGGTGTCGACATCTTCGCGTTCTTCTTCGTCCAATTCAAATTCTAGATGGTCTGCTAGATCCTCAAGATGAAGTCGCGCAGAGGCTCTAGCTTTTAAGCTAGGAGTTAACCATTCAATTTCTTCTACATCATCATCATATTCGTCAGCGATTTCTCCAACTATTTCCTCGATGATGTCTTCAATAGTTATGAGACCGGCAGTTCCGCCGTACTCGTCAATCACAATCGCAAGATGAATTTGGTCGCGTTGCATTTCTTTCAATAGATCAGCAGCCGTCTTAGTTTCTGGAACGAAAGTTGCGGGTCTTATATGTGAAGAGACTAACTCCTGAGTTTCAGATTCGCGATATTCATGAACTCTCTTTGCTAAGTCTTTTACGTAAGCAATTCCAATTATGTTATCTAGCCCTTCGCCTATCACCGGGATTCGGGTAAAGCCTGATCTCAGCGCGAGTGAGAGACCCTGCCGAAGATTTTTACTTCCTTCAATCCACACCATTTCGGTTCTGGGAACCATCAATTCTCGAACTAACGTATCGCCTAGTTCAAAAACCGAGTGAATCATCTCGTGCTCAGTCTCTTCGACTAAGCCGCGCTCCCTGGCTTGATCAACTAAATCTCGAAGCTCTGCCTCATTTGCAAATGGTCCACTCTTAAATCCTTTTCCAGGAGTTATGGCATTTCCGATAGCAATAAGTAGCGCTGTTATTGGTCCTAAAACTTTGGAAAGCAATACAGCTGCGATGCTGGCTGGAACAATCCAGGAACCAGCACGTTGCTTTCCGAGCGTTCTAGGTCCGACTCCAACTACAACATAAGAGAGAGTCAACATCGTGAAAACTGAAATGGCTAAAGCCCAGTTCAAAGAGTCAATCTCACCAATTAGTGCTTGCGCGACAAAAACTGTAGCCGTTAATTCTGAAGCCTTTCGAACAAATAGAAGTACGTTCAGATATCGTGCCGGTTCTGATAAAACTTTTCTGACCCAATTGACGCTACGAGATGATTTCTTCAATTCTTCAACATATACGCGCGAAACTGAATTTATAGCCGCTTCACTGCCTGCGAGAAATCCAGCAAAAAGTAGAAGCAATACAACGAGCATTACGGTAATTAGGTTCATGGGCGAGAGCGCCATTCTCTCAGAATTTCATCCTGACGCGAAAACATCATTGTTTTCTCGTCATTTTCGCGATGGTCAAAACCCAGAAGATGTAGGACGCCGTGGACTACCAATACTTCGAGCTCAGCTTGTAAAGAGTGACCAATTTCTACGGCTTGTTTCTTTGCATACTCGGGACATAGAACGATATCTCCCAATATTCCAGGGCCATCTGATGAAGAATTTGGTTTAAGTTCATCCATAGGAAATGAAAGAACATCGGTAGGACCTGACTCATCGAGCCAACGCATATGAAGCGAGCTCATCTCTTCCATATCTACTAACGAGATGCTTAGTTCTGACTCTGGATGAATCCCCAAGCTTCTTAAAGAAAAATCCGCGAGTGACTTTATGCGATTAGTATCCGCATTTGAATTTGTAAGATCGGTTAGCTCAATATACATATTGATTTAATTATGAAGTTTAGCGCTCGTTACGGAGAGAGCGAGGCTTATTCTCTCTTCGTGAGCTGCGATTGCTATTGCTATCAAATCGTCCATACGCATCGACTATCTCACTTACAAGTCGGTGCCTTACAACATCTTCTGATGTTAACTCCATAAAGGTGATGTCTGGAATTCCATCTAAAATTCCACGCACTATTGAGAGACCCGATTCTTGGTGGCTAGGTAGGTCAATCTGCGTTATGTCGCCGGTTACTACCATTTTTGATCCAAAACCAAGACGAGTAAGAAACATTTTCATCTGTTCTGGTGAAGTGTTTTGTGCCTCATCCAAGATAATAAAAGAATCATTTAAAGTGCGACCGCGCATATAGGCCAACGGAGCCACTTCAATTGTGCCTGAGGACATCAATCGTGGAATTGCATCTGGATCCAACATGTCATGAAGCGCATCGAAAAGAGGACGTAGATACGGATCGATCTTTTCATGCAAGGTCCCAGGCAGAAAACCCAATCGCTCGCCAGCCTCTACCGCAGGGCGCGTTAAAATTATTCGATTTATCTGTTTAGCCTGAAGAGACTGAACTGCTTTAGCCATGGCGAGATAGGTTTTTCCTGTACCGGCAGGACCAATTCCAAAAGTTATGGTGTTTTTATCTATTGCATCTACATATCTTTTTTGATTTACAGTCTTTGGGCGAATTGTTTTTCCGCGAGAGCTCAATATATTCAAAGTCAAAACTTCTGCGGGAGTTTCATTACCGTCGCCTAAAATCATTGAGATAGATCTTCTAACCGCATCATCACTTAGTGGTTGACCCGCTCGAACTACCGCAAGGAAATTTTCGACCAATCGCTCTACTTTGGCGACTGAGTCAGCCGGACCTTTTAGTGAAATTTCATTACCTCGAACAGTCGTGACAACTTCCGGAAATGCCCGTTCAATCGCCCTTACATAAGAGTCATTTGGCCCAGTCAAAGAAACGCTGGAAATATCGGAAGGTAATTTAATTAGCGCGCTGGGCATCGTTCCAATTCTAACCGGGTGGCCAACCAAAGGCTCGCCCACCCAAAAGGTGAAGGTGAGCGTGAAAGACCGATTGGCCTGCTTCCGCGCCAGTATTGAAGATAGTTCGATAACCAGGGAGTCCGTTTGCCAACTCTTTGGCAACTCTAAACATCTCACCGAGAGTCTCGGGGTTATTCTCAGCAATCTCGCCCGCATTTTCAAAATGCTTTTTGGGAACAATCAATAAATGGGTGGGCGCTTGAGGATTTATATCTTCAAGAGCGATAATCTCATTACGATCATAAATTAATTTCGAAGGAATATCACCCGTGATAATTTTGCAAAAAATACATTCCATGGTTTATATCTACCAGATTTTGAAGCCAGTTTGTACAGCCGCAAGCGCGGCTACACCCGCGTGAGCTGAGCGAAATACTGGCCTTCCCAGTTTTACTCCACGTGCACCGGCCGAGAGAAACCCTGCATATTCATCTTCAGATATGCCTCCCTCCGGGCCAATAACTAAAGTAACATCTTTTGGCGGTTGTAAATCAAAATTTTCACTCAATTTCGAGTCGCTTGATTCATGGAAAACAAAAGTTAAATCGCTCTCTTGAATTCGATTCTTCAATTGCGCAGTTGTATGTACGTCGAGAATCTGAGGAATCCAACTTCTTCGAGATTGCTTCGTAGCTTCTCTAGCCCATGACTTCCATTTAGAAAGTGCGTCTTTTTCTTCTTTCCATTGTCCTATGGAGTTTGCTGCTTGCCAAGGAATAATGATGTCAGCACCTCCCTCGGTAAGTAATTCGATAGTCTCACGCGCCCTATCGCCCTTAGTTAAGGCTTGTGCAACCGTCAGAATGGTTCTCGGCCGAGATTCATCAATTACGTCAAGAATGCGACATCCAACATTTCTCTTATTTATATCGAGCACTTCAACTTCTGCGCGTCTTCCTGCTCCATTGGTAACAGAAATACGTTCGCCAACTTTTATACGCGCGACCCCGACATGGTGTGCCTCATCGCCTTCAATTACTACATCTCCGCGATCAGGAATGTTTTCAACTATAAATAAGGGAAGCATTACTGACCTCTTAACGCATCCCTGAATTTTGTAAACAAACCGCCTTCACTTCCTTTGCGAACTTGATTTGCTTGAGTCGCTTCGCCTCTCATTTTTGCGAATGATCGAAGCAACTCTTCTTCGGGCTTTGAAAGTTTTGTAGGAATTTCGACATTTAGGTGGACATAAAGTTCACCGCGGCCGCCGCCCCTTAGTCGAGTCATGCCCTTACCTCTTATTGGAATGACATCACCACTTTGCGCGCCAGGCTTGATCTCAACTGATATTTCACCATCTAGAGTCTCGACGCTCTGAGTGCTTCCGAGCGCTGCACTTGTCATCGGTACGTTTAGTTGGAGATGCAGATTGTCGCCGTCACGAACTAAAAATTCATGCTCCTCAATTTCAATCTCTACGTATAGATCTCCGGCAGGACCACCACCGGGTCCGACCTCACCCTGGCCACTCAATTGAATTCGATTTCCAGAATCGACACCCGCTGGAATCTTTACATCAATCTCTCGCCGAGAACGTACCCGACCATCGCCATCACATTCTCGACAAGGATTAGCAATCACAGTTCCGTATCCCTGGCACGTTCCACATGGCCGAGAGGTCATTACTTGCCCGATAAATGAACGAGTTACTTGTTGAACTTCGCCTCGCCCGCGACAGATATCGCAAGTTTTTGGTGAACTTCCTGACTCGCATCCGTCGCCACCGCACTTGGTGCAGATAACTGCAGTTTCAACAGCTAGTTTTTTTGTCGATCCGAAACAGGCTTCGCCCAGATTTATATCTACTCGAATTAGCGCATCTTGACCTTGTCGCATTCTTGGTCTTGGTCCACGCGCAGATCCGCCGCCGAAGAAAGCGTCCATAATGTCGCTGAAGCCTCCGAAGCCGCCGGCAAAACCATCTCCGCCTCGATCATATGAATTTCTTTTTTGCGGATCACTTAGAACTTCATAAGCTGCCGTAATCTCCTTGAATCTCTCCTGAATCTTTGGATCTGGATTTACATCTGGATGCATCTCTCGGGCTAATTTTCGATAAGCGCGTTTAATCTCATCCTGAGAGGCGCTTCGATCAATTCCGAGGGTTTGATACAGATCAGCCATTACTTGCCATCCGTTATGAATCTTCCGACGTAACGTGCCACTGCTTGGACAGCTGACATAGAAGTTGAGTAATCCATACGTGTGGGGCCTAGAACTCCAAGAGCACCCAAAGAATTACCGTCATTGCCGTATCCCATTGTTACCAAACTTGTTGTCTTTAAACTTTTTTCGGATTGTTCTGATCCAATTCTTACACGCATAGACTCTCCTGAATCACTGAGGAGCCTGAGAAGAACTACTTGCTCTTCCAGAGTTTCAAGAACTCCATGAATATCACTAGAGACTTCATTTCCAGACCTCGTTAGGTTAGCGGTCCCGGCCAGCACCACTCGCTCCTCAGGCTTTTCCAGAGACATCTCAATAAGGTTTGAAATAATTAGCGCTGAAGATGTTCTTTCTTCGCGAGATAAAGATTCTAGTATCGATTCAAGAGAATTCGAGACATCGGCCATGCTCTTACCTACAACCAAATTATTCATCTTTGTCTTTAATTCAGAAAGTGATTTCTCAGCTAGTGAATATGGTAATTCTAAAACTCGCTGTTCAACTCGGCCCGTATTTGTGATTAATACGAGCATCAGCCTTCTTGAAGTTAACAAAAGTAGTTCTATGTGACGCACTTTAGATTTTGTAATCATGGGATATTGAACGACCGCAACCTGCTTGGTAACTTGAGCAAGAAGGCGGACCGTCCTCATTACTACATCATCTAAATCATTTGCACCTTCAAGAAATGTTTCAATGGCTCGACGTTCTGCGGCAGATAGTGGTTTTATTTTCGCTAACTTATCGACAAAGAGTCGATAACCTTTATCGGTTGGAATTCGTCCCGCACTCGTATGAGGTTGCGTAATTAGACCAGCTTCTTCTAACACTGCCATCTCATTTCTGATGGTGGCCGAGGAAATTCCTAGACCGTGACGCTCGGCGATAGATCTAGAGCCAACTGGCTCTTCGGTAGCTACGTACTCTTCGACAATCGCACGCAAGATTTCTAACTGTCTGGATTCCATAGCAACCTACAGCGAAGCTATCCCAAATGTTGCGATCAAAAGTAAAAGCATCGCAGGAAATGCGGTCCGCGATTTATTTGAACGAAAATGGAAGAAAATTGCGCCCGCCATAATGATCCAAATTGTGATTAATCCGTAAATTTGTAGATCTAAATTATCAAGTGCAAAACCAACAACTAGTGAGAGCGCTGCCAAAGTTTCTAACATTCCAACTAACCTTGCCAAACCATCTGGAACATTTACATCTCTGGTCCCAGATAAGCCTGCGGCGCTTCCGCTAGCTTTTGAGAGCCCAGCGATCAAGAAAACAACCGCCAGGAATAGGACAATCACCGTGTTTGCAGTCTGCATAGGGAGTGAAGTTACTACACCAACAATTCTCGCACTATTCGATCTGCTATCAAGCGTCCCGTTGCTGTTAGAACGAGGCGAGAATCACTCCATGTCGAACTTTCGATATGCCCAGAATTCTTGAATTGATTAGCAACTTCCAATTGTTTATCAGAGAGCTTATCTAATTGAATTCCATCTCTGGTGCGGATTCTTAACATCACAAATTCATCTTTGATGTTTTCCATGGTCAAGACTTCACTATCTTGTTCAGGTGACTTGTTTTGTTGAATCAATTCTTGATACTTCACTGGGTGCTTTACGTTCCACCAGCGCCGACCATTCACAAAGGAATGTGCGCCTGGTCCTACTCCCCACCATGAATTTCCATTCCAATATGCCTTGTTATGTAAGCTTTCAGCGCCAGGTTTCGCCCAATTGCTTAACTCATACCAATCAAAACCTTTGCTGGTGGCTGCGGCGTCAAACAAAAGATATTTTTCTGCAGTTTCATCTTCAGGTGGCATCGTTAATTCACCGCGCTTGATTTGGGCAGCAAGTTTGGTTCCCGCTTCAACAATGAGTGCATAGGCGCTTATATGGTTTATTGGTAATTCCATCGCTGATTCAAAACTTGTTTTCCAATCATCAATACTTTCGCCCGGAACGCCATAGATTAGGTCAACGCTCAGATGTTCAAAGCCTGCGCCCTTCGCGAGTTCACAGCTTGTGACCACATTTTCTGGGTTGTGAGTTCTATCCAATGCCTTCAATACGTGAGGTACTGCGGATTGCATTCCCATAGAGATTCTATTTACGCCGAGTTTTCTAATTGAATCCAAAAAAGGTTTAGTTACAGTGTCTGGATTCGCTTCAAGAGTTATTTCAGCGTTCGGGTCTAAATCAAATAGATTTGAAATTCTAGTAATTACTCGTCCCACCTCCTCTGCTGGAAGTAACGAAGGCGTGCCTCCCCCGAAGAAAATTGTTTCGACTTGGGAATTCCCTAATTTTTTCGCCGCTTGCTCAATTTCTCCGAGGGCTGAATCAATGTATGTGTTCGTAATCTGAATTAAATTAGATGAATTAAGTTCACCTGGGGTATATGTATTGAAGTCACAATAACCACATCGCTTCACGCAGTATGGAACATGAATATAGAACGAGAGATTCGCGCTCCCGTTACTTCTTTCCTTTGCCACCTTCGCCATCCGTATTCGTCGAGAGCGCAGCAATAAAGGCCTCCTGCGGAACTTCTACTCGGCCAACCATTTTCATTCGCTTTTTGCCCTCTTTCTGCTTTTCGAGCAATTTTCGCTTTCGAGTAATGTCGCCGCCGTAACATTTTGCTAAAACATCTTTACGAATTGCTCGTATATTTTCGCGAGCTATGATTTTCGCTCCTATAGCTGCCTGAATAGGAACTTCGAATTGTTGCCTTGGAATTAACTCTCGTAATTTCCCAGTCATCATTACTCCGTATGGGTAAGCCTTCTCACGATGAACTATGGAACTAAAAGCATCAACGGTATCGCCTTGTAGCAATATATCTACCTTAACTAGATCGCCTTCCGCTTCTCCGATAGGTTCGTAATCAAGCGATGCATAACCCTTAGTTCGTGATTTCAATTGATCGAAAAAGTCGAAGACTATTTCGGCTAGCGGCAAGGTATATCTAATTTCAACGCGATCTTCGGATAGATAATCCATGCCACCAAGTACACCGCGACGGGATTGGCATAAGTCCATAATTGTTCCAATGAATTCGGATGGAGAGAGAATTGTGGCTTTAATAATTGGTTCAAATACTTTTTCAACTTTGCCGTTTGGGTATTCGCTCGGGTTTGTGACGATTTTTTCCTTACCGTCATCTAAATAGACTCGGTAAACCACGTTTGGAGCAGTCGAAATTAGGGAGAGATTGAATTCGCGCTCTAATCGTTCTCTGACAATTTCCATGTGCAAGAGCCCAAGGAATCCACATCGAAAACCAAATCCAAGAGCAGCAGAGGTTTCAGGCTCATAAACCAGAGCAGCATCGTTTAATTGCAGTTTATCGAGCGCATCTCGAAGCATTGGATAATCGTCACCATCTATTGGATAGAGGCCTGAGAAAACCATGGGTTTAGGATCTTTATAGCCCGAAAGCGCTTCTTTCGCCGGATTTTGATAGGAAGTTACGGTATCGCCGACTCGTGATTGGCGAACATCCTTTACGCCGGTAATTAAATAACCAACTTCGCCGACTCCAAGTCCAGAACTACTTACTGGCTCCGGTGAAATAACTCCGATATCCAATAACTCATGCTTCACGCCGGTTGAAATCATCTGGATCTGTTCTCTTGGAGATAATTTTCCATCGAATACACGAACGTAAGTAACAACGCCTCTGTAAGTGTCATAAACCGAATCAAAAATTAGCGCTCGCGCGGGCGCATCCGGTGAGCCTTTAGGCGCCGGGATTTGGGCAACAATCTGATCCAGCAACTCTGTGACTCCGTCACCTGTTTTTCCAGAGACCCGAAGGCAATCCGAGGGCTGGCAACCCACTAACTTGGAGAGTTCGATTGCAAACTTTTCCGGTTGAGCAGCTGGTAGATCAATCTTATTTAGAACTGGAATGATGGTGAGATCATTCTCCATAGCCAAATACAGATTAGCTAAAGTTTGGGCTTCTATTCCTTGCGCGCAATCAACTAAAAGAATGGCGCCCTCGCAGGCAGCAAGCGATCGAGAGACTTCATAAGTGAAATCAACGTGACCAGGAGTATCAATCATATTTAAGATGTAATCCTTGCCATCGATCCCGGAACGCCAAGGCAATCGAACTGCTTGACTCTTAATCGTGATACCTCGTTCGCGCTCAATATCCATTCGATCCAGATATTGCTCTCGCATATTTCGCGCTTCAACAACGCCAGTTATTCCTAGCATTCGGTCAGCTAAAGTTGATTTACCGTGATCTATATGAGCGATTATGCAGAAATTCCGGATTTGTTCCGGATTTGTGTGCGCCGGTTGCGGTGCTTTGGCTAAAGGTATAGCGGGCAAAGTCCGCCTCGATTTATCTTATTAGCGGACGCCGGCCTTATTGGCGGCCTTGGCCATCGCTGACTTTTTATTGGCAGCTTGATTGGAATGAATTACACCTTTTGAAACTGCAACATCTAGTTCTCTAGATGCAGTCTTAAGTTCGGAGGCAATTATCTTGCTGTCACCAGATGTCAATGAATCACGGAAGCGGCGAATCGCGGTCTTGAAAGACGAGCGGACTGATTTGTTTCTTAGTCGCGCCTTCTCATTTGTCTTGATTCGCTTAATCTGGGACTTGATATTTGCCACGGTGCCTTCCTTGCTTTATCGAATGCGAGCGCGCAGAGTATCAGTAGGCGATATACCTTCTCAAACTGAGGCTGAAGCGCCACCTCGGGCAACGTTCTCAGCAATCGCTAGAACCGCTCTCTCCAGCGCAAAAGCGCCATCCACCTCGCCACCTTTAATACCGACGTCAGCTTTAGATAATTCTGTAATTGCAAAGGTAATCATCCCTGGTCGCCATTTGTTTAATTGCCGCCTGGCTTTATCTATTTGCCAAGGCGCCATTCCCAATGCACCGGCGAGTTCAAATGACTTTACATGCTTTGGTGCGTCTGAAACTTTTGCAAGCGCCCTTACGGAACTTGCGATTGCTGAGACAATCATTACTGGATCCGTACCGGATTCAAGTGCATTGCGAAGCGAAATTAAAGAGTTTTTAGAATCACCCAAAATAACTGCATCCGCCACATCGAAGCCTGTAGCTTCTACTCGACCTTGATAATATTTAGAAATATCGGTCTCATCAATCGTAATTTTTTTCGGATCTGTATCGGAAGAAATTTGGCTACAAGCTGATGCTAATTCACGAGTATCGTTTCCAGTTGCGTCGACTAAAGCTTCTATGCCATCTTGAGAAATCTTTCTTCCGTGTCGCGCGAACTCATTCTTAACAAATTCAGCTTTATCGCTCGCCTTCTTTAGGGGCTCGCAAGCCACATACTCTGGTTTCAATTTCTTGATTTTCTCTATCAATCCTTTACCTTTTACGCCTCCAGCATGGAGAAAAATCAAATGGAGATTTGGGTCGACTTCAAACTTTTCAAAATATTGATTAATTTCTTCACTTACCTCAGCGACGCTGTCTTGCAGGTCTTTTACAATAATCACTCGCTTCTCTGAAAATAGTGATGGCGCTACCACGTCGGAAAATTTCCCAACTTCTAACTCAGATCCCATTAGCGTGGTCCGCTCAAAATCACTCCGCGCGGCGAGAGCAACCTCAAGCGCCCGATCCGCTAGCGCTTCCTCTGGGCCATGAATCAAAACTATTTCAGTTATTGCCAACTAATTTTCCACCATTCTTTCCCAAGTCTTCGGGAAGAGAATACTGGCTTATCTTGATTACCGCTCCAACTAATCGCAATTGATCCAGAAATGTCCGTTCTTTCAACTACTCCGATGGACTGCAGTTGTCTAATGAGTTCGTGGTCGGGATGACCATACGAGTTTGTGCCCACGCTGATTAGAAACCGTTTTGCTGATTGAAATAGGTTTATTGCCTGATATTTAGAACCATGGTGAGGAACCTTAATAATGTCTATCTCTGAAAGATCATTTTCACGAAGAAGCGCTTCCTGGGCTCCTGGCTCAATATCCCCGGTAATTAAAATCTCAATCCCTGAGAGATCAGCTCGGATAACTAAACTGCGATTATTTTCTAGAGAGCCGTCGCCTTTAATTGATTCGAAAGTTTCATCGACACTTCTTGGCCAGATTACGTTTAATTTCACATCACCAACCGAAGCTGAAAATCCAGCGCTCACAACTCTCGCCTTATTTCCAAATTCTTCCATATTTACAAAGGGATGATTTAGCCATATTTGGCCGACCGCATTGCGATCTATAGCTGAAATTCCATTGTAATGATCTGCATGTTCGTGACTTAAGACAATTAGCGGTAGGTATCTAATTCCGAAATTCGAAAGACATTTCTCAAGAAGTTTCGGATCAGGCCCAGCATCAAACAAGATGGCTTCTTTCTCTCCTACGCGGATCAATAAAGCGTCTCCCTGACCAACGTCGCATTGGCCGATAACCCAATTTTTCCCAGGAAAAGTTAAAGATGAATTACTAGAAATCACAAGTAACGGCAACAATCCCAAGATTAGAATCCGCCGACTTTTACTCCTCATTGCCACGAATAGAGTGATTGCTAGAAGAATCAATAATGGGCTGCTAGAAACATCGGGAAAATTCTCGCTCCAACTTGAGACAAAAACGATCCATTTACAGGCAAAATCGGCCAAGTAAACTAATAAATCAGCCAAATATGGAATCGGAATCGCAAAAATAGTGGCAAGAAAACCCAAGATAGTAATGAATCCAATAACGGGTGAGACAGTCACGTTTATCAATATTGTTCCTAGATTCATTGAACCTGCTAGATACATCAGGTATGGCGCGCAGAAAATTGATGCCGAAAGTGGAATTGAAATCAGATCCCGTATTGCCGCTGGTCCAGACAATCTCGAAGCGATTCTTGGCGCTAGATAGATCAATCCTGCCGTCCCAAGTACGCTCAAAATGAATCCAGGTTCTAGTGCTTGAAGTGGATTAATTACAAGTAATAAAAGAATGGCAGTTGCAAGCGCATTCTTGGCTTGGTTCTCCCGACCCAGAAATTTGGCCAATAAATAACTACCAGTCATAAGAGCGGCTCTTAGAACCGAAGGGGTGGGTCGAACCAAGAAAACAAATAGAACTAGGGAAACTGAAGTTACCAAAACTCGCGGTCTGCGATTAGGAAATAGGAATGCAAGTAAGTTAAAGATGAAAGTCCCAACAATGGCAAAGTTGGCTCCACTTACGGCAGTCAGATGAGCTAATCCTGCCTTTCGCATGAGCTCGGTTAACTCAGCGCTCTGCAAGCTGGTATCTCCGATTACCATTCCAGGTATCAGCGATGATGAGTCACTATTTAATTTTTCGGCTCTCTCTCGAAGCGCAACTCTAAGCAGATCTAAACTGTTTCGTATAAGTGGCTCAGAGATAATCTCTAGCGAAGTCGATTTGGCATATAGGACGCCCGCCACTTTTCGTTCCTTAGACTGATTAAATCTGCCGGAAAGAGTTATCTTGTCACCCGGATTAAACTTCCTTGCTTCTTTACCATCCAAAATTATCCGCAACGGAAGTCGAAATTTATGTCGTTCAGTTGCATATGAAACTTCCTCTAATCGCAGTAGAAATGTAATTCTTGAAGGAATCGATTTTGATCCAGCAACTCTTGGGCGAGTTAAATTAGGGTCAGTCATCACAACTCCAAGAGCTGTAATTTCTTGGCCATCCAGGCGATTTAAGGCGTAATTATCGAGCGCTAGAAAGTGAATCTGGATAATCGCTGACCCTAAAATCAGAGCGGCGATCGGAATTCTTAATTGTTTTATTGGAATTGAGAATAGTAAGAGAATAAAGATTAAAGTGAAAGCAATCTTTATATTGTTGTAGGTAACGGCAATTCCTACCCAAACGCCAAATGCGAGCGGCGTTAGAGGGATAAACGGCTCTCCATCTTAGAGAAGGTTTTGTCACCAATACCTTCCACTTTCTTTAAATCCTCGATACTGACAAACGGTCCATTTAACTTTCGATATTCAACAATGCGCTTGGCAAAGATTTCGCCTATTCCTGGCAAAGAATCAAATTGGGCG
The DNA here is from genome assembly GCA_018969585.1 of Actinomycetales bacterium. Classification (GTDB taxonomy): domain Bacteria; phylum Actinomycetota; class Actinomycetes; order Nanopelagicales; family Nanopelagicaceae; genus MAG-120802. The sequence goes on from JAGWYB010000002.1 coordinate 53,211, forward strand.
ACCGTAGCTCGATTTACGTAAACTATTCCGCGAAATACTTCTTTTGCCTTTTTCGAGCCCTTAAATACATTCAAGCTCTCCCGCCCTAGATAAATCTGTTCGCCGTCCTTGATCAGACGAGCAAGATTAAGTTGCGATAGATCAGTTCCAGTCTTCGCACCGCCAGCGGCTTTGATCGCATCGATTACACGAGATCCAGAAATTAGTGGATACACGCCAGGCTTCTTCACCTCTCCGGCAACATGAACTAGAAGTGTTGTGGCGATCTGTTGTTCAACTACGCGAACTTGCGGTTTCTCAACGGCTTCGCCGCGAGAAATTAGTAATAAGAAAAGTGCAACGCACAATGCGCTCACCGAGCCAACTACGAGAGCTCTTTTTTGGTCAAGCGAGTACTCGATAGCCTGACTCTTTAGCGCTTGAAAATCCACCCGCGGATAACATCACTCTTAGGCTCGACCGTGTAGGTCAGAATCGTAAATTGTGGATTTACAGAACGATATTCACAAATTTGGGAGCTTTGGTGATTACTTTCTTCGGCTTTATCCCCTCGATTTCAGATTTAATTGCTGGATCGGAAAGGGCCATTGCTTCTAGTTCGCTATCTGAGATATCGGGTTGCACATCGATTCTTGACTTTATCTTGCCATTAACCTGGAATATCGCTGTTACTGCATCAGCGGTTAGAAGTGAATCGTCAATCTTGGGCCAGCCCGCGAGCGCGACTGATGGCTTATGCCCCAATCTCTCCCACATCTCCTCAGCCGTATAAGGTGCGATTAAAGATAGCGAAATGGCGATTCCTTCGACCGCTTCACGAACAGATGGATCAGCAGCTCCGCATCCTGAATCAATAGCTTTTCGAGTTGCATTAACTAATTCCATGATTCGAGCAACTGCCACGTTAAAGCGGAATGACTCAACTGCGAATGAGATATCGTGAAGTGCCTTATGAGTTATCTTTCTTAAATCAATATTGCCATCAGAAAAATTAACTCCAGGTTTACTTGTTACATCGCCCGATAACCGCCATGCTCTATTTAAGAACTTTACTGAACCAGAGGGTGATACATCGGACCAATCCACATCATCTTCAGGTGGTCCAGCAAAGACCATTGATAGTCGAATGGCGTCAACCCCATGTCTTTCTAATTCATCTGATAGCCGAACAAGATTGCCTCGGCTCTTGCTCATGGCCGACCCATCCATAATTACCATGCCTTGGTTAAGCAATCGAGTGAACGGTTCATTGAAATCAACCAAGCCCATGTCAAAGAGAGCCTTTGTAAAGAATCGAGAGTACAAGAGATGAAGAATTGCGTGAGTTACTCCACCTACATATTGATCAACTGGTAGCCAAGTTTTCACCTCATGATCGTCAAAAGGCGATTGTTGATTGTTAACGCTTGTGTAGCGAAGGAAATACCAAGAAGAATCAACGAAAGTATCCATAGTATCGGTATCGCGCAGAGCGCTACCTTGGCATTTAGGACACTGAGTATTAACCCAGTCGGCGGCAGTTGCTAACGGTGAAATTCCCTTTGGTTTTAAGTCAACAGTCTTTGAGTCGGGAAGTTTGACTGGCAATTGCTCAATTGGTACTGGAACTTCCCCACATTTTGAGCAGTGAATGATTGGGATTGGAGTTCCCCAATAACGCTGCCGAGAAATTAACCAATCACGCAATCGATAATTCGCCGTTGCCGTCGCCTGATCTTTTTTGGCAAGTTCATCGATAATCTTGGAGATAGCAGCCATGCTCTCAAGTCCGCTAATTGAGCCAGAATTAACTATCTTGCCGATTCCTTCGGTGGCTATTCCTGTCTCATTTGGATCTGCTTCACCGGTATCCACAACAACCTTAACCGGAAGTTTCATCGCTCTTGCGAAATCTAAATCGCGTTGGTCATGTGCTGGCACCGCCATAATTGCACCGGTTCCGTAATCGGCAAGAACATAATCACTTGCCCAGATTGGAATTCGCTCGCCATTGACTGGATTTATCGCGTATCGCTGTAGAAAAACACCGGTCTTTGTGCGGTCTGTCGCTAATCGGTCAATGTCACTTGCGGAACGGACTGATTCAAAATATTTATTGAATTCGGATTCGACTTTGCTACCAGTAGCGAGTTCTCTGGCTAGTTCGCTATCTACTGCCACAACCATAAATGTTGCACCATGAAGCGTGTCAGGCCTCGTCGTATAGACGACTACAGATTCGGCGCGATCTTCAATTTGAAATTTGATCTCAGCGCCAGTTGATTTACCAATCCAATTTCGCTGCATCGTGAGAACTTTGTCGGGCCATTTGCCTTCAAGTTGCTTCATATCCTCGAGTAATCTCTCCGTATAAGCAGTGATTTTGAAATACCACTGATTTAATTTTTTCTTTGTAACAGAGCTATCACATCGTTCACAAAGTCCAGCAACTACTTGCTCATTTGCTAGGACAGTTTGACAGTCGGGGCACCAGTTGACGGCGGAATTTTTGCGATAAGCAAGTCCCTTTTCAAACAATTTCAAAAAGATCCATTGATTCCATTTGTAATACTCAGGATCGCACGTATAGAGGACTCGATCCCAGTCAAATGAGCACGCGTATCTACGCATAGATGCGCGCTGAGTATTAATATTTTCATAAGTCCAGACACTTGGATCTTCATTCCGCTTAATTGCGGCATTTTCTGCAGGTAGTCCAAATGCATCCCAGCCAATCGGGTGCATCACGTTAAAACCTCGCTGCACCCAGTACCTAGCGATTACATCGCCAAGTGCGTAAGCCTCCGCATGACCCATATGCAAATCACCTGATGGATAAGGAAACATATCCAAGACATATTTCTTGGGGCGAGGATCATCTTTTCTCCCGGATCTAAAAGGAGCTAATTCATCCCAGATTGGCAACCACTTCTCTTGGACGCCGTGGATGTCATAAGCCTCATGCATGTGGCAAGGTTACCGCCAAACTACTCCGGTTAACTCCTCACTGACTTGCCATAAATTCGAAGAAAGATCTTGATCGTATGCAATAGATCTGGCTCTAACTGCTTTTGGAAATCCGCGCATCTCCATAAATCCATCTGGGCCAATATATGTAGCTCCATATAAATCTGGGAAGGTAGCCGCGCATAAGGTCGGTAGCGCTCCTCGTGAAGCGGACTGCGCAACAATTGAATTCATAAATGAAGTCGCTCGTTCTTCCCAAATTCTCTCTCTAAATTGAGGGCCGACGGATTGTAAATTTGTATTTGAATAACCAGGATGTGCCGCAAATGCACTGAAATCCCAATTATTAGCCCTTGCTTTGCGTTCAAGTTCGAATGTAAAGAGTAAATTTGCCAATTTACTGGTGCCGTAAGCGCCCCAAGCCGAATACTTATTCTTCCCTAGACAGATTTCACGCATTGCTTCTTCATCGCCAACTCCGAAATGGCCAGTTCGATGCGCTTGGCTAGATACTGAAACTATTCGAGATTTAACTCGATCCTTAACTAAGCCGGCAAAAGCAAAGTGACCGAGATGGTTTGTCCCCATCTGCATTTCAAAACCATCTTTAGTAACAAGCTTTGGGATTGCCATAATTCCGGCATTTAGAATTAATACGTCTATATCACCGGTGATATTTCTAGCTGCGTTTCTTACACTTTCTAGATCTGTAAGGTCCAGTTCAAGAATTTCAATGCGCTGAGACGAGAGCTCTAACTTAACTTTCTCCGCTTTGGAGCGTGATCTAACTGCGATGATTACCGTTCCGCCAGCTCTTGCTAATTCCCGAGCGGCCTCTTTTCCAATGCCACTTGTTGCGCCTGTTATGAGAAATCTTTTTCCCGTCTGGTCCGGTATGTCAGTAGCGCTCCATCGTTTAGGAATTTTTTGTAAAGGTAGACCACTTGTTGCCGCCATTTTCAACCACCTTCTTTTTTGATTTTTAAAAAATTCATTTTCATATTTAAAGTGGAGCTAAGGGGACTTGAACCCCTGACCCCCTGCATGCCATGCAGGTGCGCTACCAGCTGCGCCATAGCCCCGTATTCTCACCTTACATCAAGCGCCACTTTCTTCACCAAAGATTGGTTCAGGTAACGATCCAGCATTGTGTTCTACCAATATCCACCCCGGTCGATGATGTCCACTCTCAAGAATTGACCAAGCTGCATTTGAAAGTCCGCCAATCGTTGCCCATTGATTCATCGGTAATCCCAACATTTTTCCAATGATTATTCGAGCCGTTCCGCCATGTGTAACAACTATTAACGTCTCTAAATTTGGTTCGATTACTCGTTCAATCGCAGCAACAGCTCTCGCAGCAATTTCACTTCTTCTCTCCCCTATTTCACCGGCTGGCTCATCATTTCCATCTAACCAAGTAACAAATCTTTCAAAATCAACAGCGCGATTCTCCGCACCCGTCCGACCCTCCCACTTACCCCCATTGGTCTCGCGAAGTCCAGCATCAATCAAAACCTGCAATTTAGATATTTCAGAGAGAGCTTCAGCTGTTTGTCTTGCTCTCACGAGATCACTTGAAACTATTTTTGATGGCTTTAAGCCCATAAGAAGCGGCGCTGCTCTACGCGCTTGAGCAAAACCAGTTGCGTTTAAAGGAATATCAGAATGTCCTTGGAACCTATTTTCCAAATTCCAATCCGTTTGGCCGTGTCGCCAAAGGACAATTCTCTGGATCATCAATTTTCTCCTTGGACATTTTCAGTAGCCGAAATTTTTATCCTTGGGCAATCATTCCATAGTCGTTCCAGCATGTAGTAATTTCGAATCTCCTCAGTTTGAATATGTACGACTAAATCTTCGTAATCAAGCAGAATCCAATGCGAAGATTTCTCACGCCGAACAGGACGTTCGTCGTGCGAGGCTAGTTTCATTTCAATGTTATCCGCGATGGCTTCTATCTGTCGCTCGTTTTGACCACTTGCTATCAGGAAAACTTCGCTGAGAACCATCTGTTCAGTCAAGTCAACCGCAACTAAATTCTTCGCCAGTTTATCTAAAGCGGCTTCGGTTGCGAGTTCCAGGAGTTGTAAAGTTTCTTTACGAGGCGCCATATAGGCCTTTATTCTTTATATACGCATAAACATTTGCAGGGAGCATTTCCTCTATCGCTAATCCGCCATTTATTGAGTTTCTAATCTCAGTTGCCGAAATTGGAAGGGCATCAATCTTTATGTAATCAGATTTAAATTTAGTGGCTGAAATTTTTGATCCGGGGCGCTCAACCACCAAGAACTCAACAAGTTCCGCTAACTCCTCAATTTTGTGCCAGCTAGAAATCTGAGCAAAGGCATCGCTTCCAACTACCCAATGCAACTGAGAGTCTGGATGCTTTTGCTGTAATTCGATTGCGGTATCAATTGCGTATGAAGTTCCTGGCCGGTTAATTTCACAATCGCTAATTTCTATTTCTCTGTTACCGAGCGCTATTCGCACCATCTCTAGTCGATCTTGCGGACTGGCGACAGCTTGTCTAGTTGCTGGATTGCCTGTAGGTACAACGATTAATGAATCAAATTTTTTTGACTTTAGTAAGTGATCTATAACGTGGAGATGACCCAGATGTATTGGATCAAAAGTGCCTCCGAATATTGCGCAGTTCTTAGTCTTTATCAAGGCGCATAACTAGGTACAGGAGGAACATCAAAACTGCAAAAGTAAATATTCCGAAAAAAGCCGGTGAGGCAGGTAATTCGCGACCTGCTTCGCTAAATAATTCGAACATGGTCATATCCTATCCAGCCCATTCTCAAGAAGCGCCAAAAATTGCGCTTCGTTGATGATTTTCACACCTAACTCCTCAGCCTTCTTCGCTTTGGAGCCAGGCGAATCTCCGATAACAACGAAATCTGTCTTGCTGGATACCGAAGAAGCTGCCTTACCACCATGTTCTGAAATAGTTTCGGAAACACCATCGCGAGAAAAATTAGTTAGAGAACCGGTCACGACTATTGTGAGACCAGCGAGAGTTTGTGGCTTTTCTTTCTTAGCCACGTCAACAGTTGTGACGCCAGCCTTTCGCCATTTTTCAACAATTACCCGATGCCATTCCACTTCAAACCATTCCGAAATACTCTTTGCGATTACCTCACCTACTCCATCAATCCCAGCTAACTCATCCCCAGATGCGGTTGCAATTGTTTCCAACGATTTGAACTCTCGAGCTAGCGCTTGTGCGGCTGTAGGACCAACATGTCTAATTGAGAGCGCCACCAGAACTCTCCAAAGTGGGCGCTTTTTTGCTTCTTCCAGCGCGTTAACTAATTTCTCTACATTGGCCGCTGCAGTTCCATCTTTCTTTCTAAAGAATTCGCTTTTGAGAAGTTTTTCACCAGTTAAATTAAATAAATCACCTTCATCAACAATTAATTTAGCGTCAAGTAAAGCTTGTGCAGCTTCGTATCCCAGTACATCGATATCGAGCGCAGCGCGTGATCCAATGTAATAAATCCGCTCTCGAAGTTGAGCTGGGCAGCTTTGCGTATTGGGGCATCTAATATCTACATCGCCTTCGCTCATAGCTTTGAGTTTTGATCCACAATCTGGACATTTAGTTGGCATTACAAATTTCTTTTCGTTGCCAGTTCTGCGTTCAACTACAGGACCGAGAATTTCTGGGATGACATCTCCAGCTTTACGAAGTATTACCGTATCGCCAATTAATACGCCTTTTCGCTCAACTTCCTCAACATTATGTAGCGTCGCATTGGTTACCGTCGATCCTGCAACTTTGACGGGCTCCATGAATCCAAATGGAGTTACTCGCCCAGTTCTTCCGACGCTTACCCTGATATCGATTAACTTAGTCGTCACTTCCTCAGGCGGGTATTTATAAGCAATCGCCCACTTTGGCGCCCGAGACGTTGTGCCAATGAGATCTTGAATAGATCGTTCATTAACTTTTACAACGACTCCATCGATTTCATGTTCCAGCTCATGACGTCGTTTCAAAAATTCAGAGATAAATTTCTTAACTCCGCTTGCATTATCAAGTACTTTATAACTCTTGGAAACTGGAGCTCCCCAGCTCGACATTAATTCGTAGGCTTGGCTCTGAGAATCAAAATTCGCACCTTTAACTGCGCCAATTCCATGGACTATGCAAGAAAGTGGCCTAGCTGCAGTTACTTTTGGATCTTTCTGGCGTAACGAGCCAGCCGCAGCATTCCTTGGATTCGCAAAAGGTGTTTTTCCAGACTCTTCTAGCGTCTCATTCAATTCATTAAAGGCTGCGACTGGAAAAAATATTTCACCTCTGATTTCGACTAATTCAGGGACTTTGGAACCTTTTAGATTCTGGGGAATCGCAGCGATTGTGCGAACATTCACAGTTACATCTTCACCGGTTTCACCATTTCCTCGAGTTAAAGCTCTAACTAACTTTCCCTTTTCATAAATCAGATTGATTGCAAGGCCATCAATCTTTAGTTCGCAGAGCCAACTCTTCTTTGTGCCTACTGACTCTTTTTCAACTCGCTCGAACCAAGAATCCAGCTCCTCATCGCTAAAGACATTATCTAAGCTCATCATCCTCTGATGGTGATTGAACTGCTCGAAATGTGAAGCGAAACCACCGCCAACCTCAAGCGTTGGGGAATTTGGATCTAGTAATTCAGGATTTGCTCTCTCAAGTGCGCTTAATTCTTTCCAAATAGCATCAAACTCGGCATCTGAGATGGTGGGTTTATCGAGTACGTAATACCTATATTGGTGATCGCGAATTTGCTCTGAAAGTTCGCTCATTTTTCGGCGAACTTCGGCATTTTCCTTCATGCGGTCCTCGAAATAGTTGCGGAACAGACTGCTCGATCACCGTCGTAAACCACTACAGCTTGTCCAGTAGCAAGCCCGAAAATTGGGGCATCGAGGTTTACTTCTAAAGTTTCATCTTGTACAGAGTACGAGCAAGGGTATGCGCTTCCGTGAGCTCTTACCTGCGCCAATCCACGAAATTCTTGAGAGGAACTATTTTTCGGACCACACCAAATTAACTTTTCACCCAAAATTTTACTTACTGCGAGCTCTTCGTGTTCCCCAACTACAACAGTGTTTGATTTTGGTTCGATTTTTAAGACATATCGAGGCGCGCCTGAGGGAGTTGGTTCTGTTAATCCAAGTCCACGGCGCTGACCTATTGTGTAGGTATAGGCGCCGTGATGTTCTCCTAATTTCTTTCCACTTGCATCAACAATTGGTCCAACTTCGCTTCCTAATCGTTCACGAAGCCAACCTGCATTATCTCCGGATGGAACGAAGCAAATATCATGGCTGTCGGGCTTCTGAGCGACAGTTAAGCCTCGACTCGCGGCCTCTTTTCTTACCTCATCTTTTCGAGTATCGCCTAATGGAAAAATTGCTCCTTGTAATTGGTCGTAGTTCAAAACAGCTAAAACGTAAGATTGATCTTTGGCGTCATCAATTGCCCGATGAAGAGTCTTATAACCATTTTCGTTTCTTATTTGGGCATAGTGACCTGTGACTACTCCATCAAATCCCATAGCTTTTGCGCGGTCTAGAACCGCTGCAAATTTAATTTTTTCATTGCAACGCAAACACGGATTTGGGGTTCTGCCAGCCGAATATTCTGATAGGAAATTCTCTACGACATTTTCGTGAAATTCGTCAGACATATCCCAGATATAAAACGGAATTCCGATTCGATCCGCAGCCCGCCTTGCGTCATGTGAATCCTCAATGGTGCAACAACCTCGAGCGCCAGATCGATACTTCTTCGGATTCTTAGATAGCGCGAGATGAACACCAATAACTTCATTACCCGATTCAACGGCTCGTGCTGCCGCGACAGCAGAGTCAACGCCACCGCTCATTGCGGCAATTAATTTCACGCGCTACTCCGGTAAGCCGCTCTCGCTCTCTCGATCACTCTCTTCAAACAGGTATGAAAATAATCAATATCGCTCTTGGAATTCTCGGGCGAAAGTGAGAATCGCAGAGACGAACGGGCTTCAGATTCACTTAATCCCATTGCCATTAACACATGGCTGGCTTGCTGTACTCCAGCGGTACAAGCAGATCCAGTTGAACATGCAATTCCTTCTGAATCAAAAAGGAGTAAAAGCGAATCACTTTCTGTATTCGGAAATCTCACATTTAGGATTCCAGGTAAACGCTCTCCTGGGCCGCCGTTTAGAACAGCATCTGGAATATCGTTCTTAATAGTGTCGAGAAGAGATTCGCGTAGCGCTGATACATGAATTGAATTCTTCTCTCGATTTCGATGCGCAGCTTGTGCCGCAAGCGAGAATGCAACTATTGCGGGGGCGTTAATTGTTCCGCTTCGAATATCTCTTTCTTGACCTCCACCGTGAAGAAGCGGAGTTACATCAAATCCTTTTTTCAAAATTAAAGCGCCTACTCCAATTGGGCCTCCCAATTTATGTGCACTTATTGTCATTGCGAATAGGCCAAGTTCAGAGAATGAAAGTGGAATCTTTCCAAAACTTTGTATTGCATCTGAATGAACTGGTATTTCGTATTTATTGGCCAGACGAACAACTTCAAGGATTGGTTGGATAGTTCCGACTTCATTATTTGAATGCATAATGCTTATTAGTGCGACTTCCGAGCCCCGATTTTCAAGCGCCGTCTCAAGATAATCTAATTTGAGGTAACCAGAATCATCCACTGGTACCTCGATAATTTCAGCTCCCTCACTTTCGGCTAGCCACCGAATTGGATCCAAAATCGCGTGATGCTCAAATGCTGAGGTGATAATTATCTTTCGTTTTTTATTTTCAGATAAACGGTGCCAATAAATACCTTTGATCGCTAGGTTATTGGCTTCGGTTCCGCTACCCGTAAAGATAACTTCACTCGGTTCACATTCAGCTAACAAGGCAATTCGCTCGCGCGCCTCTTCAACGCTTCGGCGCGCTTCTCTACCGTAGCTGTGAAGACTAGAGGGATTTCCGATATCTCGGGCTTGTTCTACTAAAGCTTGGAGCGCGACCTCATTTATCGGCGAGGTGGCGGCGTTATCAAAATAAATCCGAGGCATGGGGTAATTCTAAAACCTAAGTATGACTGCGGTTATGAGCGCTTGGATTTGATGGCTTCGCGAGCCTGTGGGAGCACAGCAAAAAGGTCTCCGACCACACCGAAATCAGCTAGATCAAAAATCGGCGCTTCTGGATCTTTATTGATTGCGACGATTGTTTTTGAGGTTTGCATACCTGCTCGATGTTGAATCGCGCCAGAGATTCCACAAGCAACGTACAACTGTGGTGAAACTGTTTTGCCGGTCTGGCCAACTTGATGAGTATGTGGATACCAACCAGCATCTGTAGCAGCTCTTGATGCGCCAACTGCGCCGCCAACTAAATCAGCAAAGGCTTCCACTTCCGCAAAATTCCCATTAGTGCCGCGTCCGCCGGAGATAACTATTTTGGCTTCGGTTAGGTCTGGGCGACCACCTTTGACTGGAGGCTGTGAGGCAGAAATTTCTACTAACTTATCTTTAGCATCAATCGCCACTGTAACTTTTTCAATAGTTGGATTGGAAGTTGAAATCACCGGTTCGATTGAACTTGGTCTAACAGTAATTATCGATAGCGGAGTTTTGAGTTTTGCTTTAACGCTGAAAGAGCCACCGAATACAGACTGGGTTGTACTTAAATCAGAAGCGACATCAACTGCGTCAGTGATAATTCCAGATTTGAGTCGTACCGCTAATCGTCCTGCTATCTCTTTACCGCGCGCCGAGGAGGCAATAAAAATCGATTCGGCTCCTTCTTTTTCAATTATCTGTGCAATTGCTGCTGTTGCCGCAGCGATGCCGTGGCGATTGATCTCATCATTTTCGACAATAAGAACTCGTTCAAATTCGGTGCCATTTAATTGAGCGGCTAACGAATCTCCCGAACCTGAATTGGCAAGTAAAAGACCTATCGCATTTCCGGCACGCTTAGCAAAAGTCGCAAGTTCCGCAGCCGATTTAGCAACTTTGTTACCATCATGATCAATCAGCACTAAATTCTTTGTCATCTCAGACCAATCGCTTCTCTAGTAAGTAATCAGCAAGTTTTGCGCCGCCTTCACCGGAATCTTCTAACTTCAAACCTTTTTCACGCGGTGGCCTTGGTTGTGAATCAACTACCTCACTCCAGGCGCTTAAATCGGATGAAGCGAGCCCCAGGTCGCCCAGTGTCTTATTTTCAATCGGCTTCTTCTTAGCCGCCATAATTCCTTTGAAAGATGGATATCTTGGTTCGTTAATTTTTTCAATTACGCTAACTACGCACGGGAATTTTGCAGACATATTTTCAACGCCACTATCTGTCATGCGAGCTATTTCAACCTGGTTAGCTGAGATATCTACTTTGACTGAACCTGCAAAAGTTAGCTGTGCCCAACCCAAGATCTCGGCGAGCATGGCGGGAACGACGCTCATTCTCGCATCCGTGGATTCAGTGCCGCAGAAGACTAAATCAAATCCGCCGGACTCAATTGTTTTTGCCAAAACTTTTGCGGTTGAGACTGCGTCCGAACCTTGAAGAGCAACATCGGTAACCAAAATTCCAGAATCTGCGCCCATTGAGAGCCCTTTTCGAATCGCCTCAGTCGCGCGCTCTGGACCCATAGAAATTAAAGTGATTGTATGTTCGGCAGTTTCCTTACCCTCATTTAGTGGTTCGACAATGCGAAGCGCTTCCTCAATTGCATATTCATCGAGATCATTTAGGACTGCATCAACGCTTTCGCGATCGAGTCGGCCAGAGACCATTTTCTTCTCAGCCCAGGAATCGGGTACTTGCTTTACGCAAATCGCGATCTTCATAACGCCATGCTACTCAAGGGTAATCAAGCTCTCCAATCGAAAGATGACCTATATCGAAGGGATTGAATGGTTGGATAGCAAAGTGGCTCCTTTCGATTCTTCACAACTTGGCGCACATGTAACGAATGGGGGAACTAGATTCGCACTCTGGGCGCCCACGGCAGAGTTGGTCGAAGTAGCTCTCTTCGAAGAAGGTAGCCAGAAGGAGATACGTCTCCCCCTCGAAGAGCGAGATGGTCCGATTTGGCATGGATTTATTCCTGGAGTATCAGTTGGGCAAAGTTACGGTTATCGCATTCATGGGCCATGGCAACCCGAACTTGGCCTTAGATCAAATCCAAATAAATTATTGATAGATCCATATTCACACTCGATTACGGGTGAACTTAAAAATTCGCCTGAAATTTACGCTCACCAATCAATTGATGAAATTGGAACTGGCGATCTCTGGATCGAAGACTTAAGGGATTCAGCTCAATTTGTTCCCCGCTCCGTTGTCACGGATGCGAAACCACAATCAATTAAGCGACCTGATATTCCGTGGCGGCAAACTGTTATTTACGAGGCACATGTTCGTGGCTTAACTGCCAAAAACCCAGAAATTCCCGAAGCGGAGCGCGGCACTTATAAAGCGTTGGCTCATCCCAGCGTTATCGCATATTTAAAAAAACTTAGAATTACAACGCTCGAGCTTCTTCCAATACAAGCTTTTCTAACTGAACCAGTAATCAAGGCTCGCGGAAGAGAAAATTATTGGGGATATAACCCAATTGCGTTCTCGGCTCCACATAGGGGGTACGCGGCCACTAAGAATCCCATCGCCGAATTACAAGAAACAATCGATAAATTTCACGAATCCGGTTTAGAAATAATTCTTGACGTCGTTTATAACCACACTGCCGAAGCTGGAATTTCCGGACCCACGCTTTCGCTTAAGGGCTTAGATGATGCAACCTATTATCGACATATTTCACCAATGGAGTACGAAGATGTAACCGGCTGCGGCAATACTCTCGATACCAGAAATCCAAATACCCTCCGGCTTGTAATTGAATCATTGCGCTGGTGGAGCGATGTAATAGGAGTTGATGGCTTTAGATTTGATTTAACGACCGCAATTAGTCGTAGCGAAAATCAGATTGATACTAATAGTGAATTTATCTACGCGATTAATGATGATCCGGTGCTTTCAAAATTGAAATTGATAGCTGAACCATGGGACACCAAAGGCTATGCGCTAGGTCATTTTCCAAATCCCTGGCGAGAATGGAACGATGCGTATCGAGATTCCGTAAGACAATTTTGGTTAGCCGATTCCGCCAGTAACTCAAGTTCGGGGGTCGCAAGACTTGCCTCACGGATTGCAGGGTCCGATGACATTTTTGGTGGACGTGGCCCAACAAGTTCAGTTAATTTTCTAACGGCCCATGATGGTTTCACTCTCGCTGATTTGGTTACTTACCAGCAGAAAAGAAATGAACCGAACCTTGAAGATAATCGAGACGGAAGCGACCATAATCGTTCATGGAATTGCGGATTTGAGGGTCCGACTGATGATTCTTCAATCATTGAATTAAGAGCCCGTCTGCAACGTTCGTTACTCGCAACTCTTTTGATTTCAGCAGGCATTCCGATGATCACTATGGGAGATGAAAACGGAAGAAGCCAGGCCGGATCAAATAATGCATATTCGCTCAACCCGAATTTGCACGGGGAATCTGAAGCAAATTTCAATGGCGGATGGGCGCTCAACTGGAGTCAGGATGAGCATTTATTCTCGCATGAAGACTCAATTACATCTCTTCTTGAGATTAGAGAGCGTTACCTCTCTGAATTACTCTCAAGTTTCTTTACTGGCTCGGTAAGTCTGGAGAATAGAAGAAAAGATATTGCCTGGTTTCATAGTGACGGACTGGAAATGAAGTTAACCGAATGGCAGGATGAATCAAAGCGGTACTTGGCTTTCTTGATGGATGCTACTAAGCGACAGGGACTTTACGTCGTTTTGAATGGCTCCCAGCAAGAGATTGAATTCGTGTTGCCAAATGCTTTTTGGGGCGATACCTACCGCTCGATATTCGATTCTGCAGTAAAAATAGACACATTAAATCCCGCTCTGAAAAAACCTAGCGATGTGATTTTGATTAGTCCAAGCAGCGTACAGATCTGGTTTGTGAATCGAAATTAATTAACTTTAAACATAACAGTTACGGTTGATGTAATTGTTTTATCAATTGTTTGGGTGTCATAAAAACCCCCAGAAGATGTGTCCACAGAATCTGGCGAAGTCACTTGGAATGGGCCGGATCGAACACTCATAACGTTACCAACTGATCCACCGGTTGCTGAAACAATTGCCTCAGCTCGTATCTTCGCATCTTCCATAGCTTGCTTGAGAAGTTCAGGGCGCAATTCACTCAATTTAGAAACATAGAATTGTGGGCCATAATTAGAAACATTTACTCCGGTCTCTAATAATGAACCAAGATTAGTGCTCAATTTTCTAACTAGATCAACATTTTCACTTCGCACAGTAACCGAACGAGAAGCTCGGTAGCTAGTAATCCGACCAGTGCTTGCGCCATTTACAAATTCTTCTTGAGGATATGCCGAGACCGAACCAAAGTCGATTGCGTCATTCGGTATTCCGCCATTTACCAAGTACTTAACTAATCCATCTACGGCTACTCCAACTTTATCGACCGCAACGCTCTGGGTGGACGCAACAAATTCGGCGTTGAGCGGCCAGACGGCTTTATCAGCTTTTGCCTCGACTCTAGCTGAACCTGTAACTGTTATTCCTTCGCTGGAACGCGAAGCGAAACCACTACCCACTTGATTAAGACCAAGCCCAAGAGCCAACGCAACGATGGCAGCTGCGATTATGAGAGATATGGACTTTTCTCTTGTTTCTTGGTTCATACGGAAAGTTTATCAGTTGCGGCTAAAGATTTTTCTCGTCCGAGACGAAATGGTTCAAGTGCGTTGTCCCACGCTTTACCCACAAAATTCTCAAGTTCTTCAACAATTTTTGATGTAGACATATTCTCTTTAAGAATCCGATTTATCTGATTTTCATTAATTAATAGATCTCCGTGCGGCCCAACTGCGGAATGAAACAAACCAAGTTCTGGAGTGTGCATGTACATAGCCCCCTCGCCTCCTTGAGCTGCAACTTCATGAATTTCAAAAATCAGGTAATGCCAGCCGCGTAGAACACTCGCCAATCTTGAACCAGTTCCAATCAAGCCATTCCAAGATAACTCACTTCGCATACCTCCGGGGTTGAGTGATTGCAAACTCCACTTTAAATTGCATGAATGACCTAGCGCCTCATCAAGGCTCCACTCAATATTTTTTGCCATCACGCGAGGCGCAGAGTGAATATATAAATAGCCGTGGGCCGGTCCATATCCCACAACGGGTATCGTTTTCATCGCAGCTCCTGGGTTAGCAAGCCGCATCCTTTTGCAGATGCGACCTTCCCCAGCCCATCTGCTTCGAGGCAGATTCTTACCTTATTTATATTTCTTGTCCACACCTACCGGAGCGTTAATTAGACGAATTCTCTTCAGTGAATTATCAGGGTAGGCTCCTACCTAGTCCAACGCTTTTCGAACACCACTTGCTTTTGCTTGATCGGTCTGAAGAACGGGAAGACTGGCAAGCTAGAAAATCTCGTTTGTCCCAATCAAGACTGAAGGAAATAAGTAAATGGCAACAGGCAAAGTAAAGTGGTTCAACTCTGAAAAGGGATTCGGATTCATTGCAGTAGACGGCGGCGGACAAGATGTCTTCGTTCACTACTCAGCAATCCAGGGATCCGGTTATAAGTCCCTTGAAGAGGGTCAGGCAGTAACTTTCGAAGTCATCCAAGGCCCAAAGGGTCCACAGGCTGACGCCGTAGTTCCTAACTAATCCACTTGCTTATTGAGAGCCCCGAGGAAACTCGGGGCTTTTCTAATTAATTTACTTTTTTGCTTTTTTGGCCGCTCGAGCGACCGCTTTACTTGGTGAAAGATTTTCACCGGCTCTCCAAGCATCTAAATATTTCCACGGCCAAATCACTCCTCGACGAATTTCCCAATCACCAGACTTGGTTGGATAAGAAATTCCGAAATGAAGATGTGGTTTTGTTCCACGCGCACTTCCTGTTGAGCCAACTTCACCTAGTTTTTGTCCGGCTTTTATTGCTAGTCCAGGCGTAATTTCAATCTCGACCTTTGACAAATGAGAGCCGTAATAGCGCACTCCATCAATTCCAATATATGAAACTGATAAACCTCCTCGGTCTTGACCAAGATTCGTCTTACCACTCCATTTATCTTTGAGGTTTACATCTTCTATAACACCATCGATTGATGCAACAAATGCGCAACCTTTTTTCGCTTGGATATCAGTAGCAGGATAATCATGATGATATTTTGAATAAGTTACTTTGCAGCCAGAAACGGGAAATACATAGGTCGTTTCGGCGCTCGCATTACTTGTAATGATGATAGAGAGTAATAAAGCGAGTATTAATCTCGTTCGCACCAAGGGAAGGTAGCAATTCTCAATCGGCCATAACCGCAACAAAACACTAAGTTTCCTGTGAAGTTTCTCTTCCAGTATGATTTAAGAAGGGGCAGTAGCTCAGTTGGTTAGAGCCCCGGACTCATAATCCGGTCGTCGTAGGTTCGAGCCCTACCTGCCCCACCACAGAATTGGAGAATCGATGGACTTAACTACATTAAAGTCCAAATGGAATGATGTTCTTGACCTGCTGGAACGCAGGGATCGCGTTGCTTGGATTGCTTATTTTGATGCTCGGTTAGTGTCGCTTAATGAGAATGTTTTAACACTCCAATTCATCGATGCTGAGAAGCTGAGCGGAGCACATGACTACAAGGCCACCCGAAATGAGCGGATTAGAGGTGCTCTAGAAACAGCCATCAAAGAAGTTACTGGACACGAGATAAAGATTACTGAGATCTAGCAGTTTTCCAATTTCGTAGCGCTCGAATTATTAAGGCCCCGATAACAGCAAAAATTCCGATATTGACGACAAGATTGAGAGTATTTGCCCATTCCTCCGCATTCCGCCACTTATCGCCAAGTTCAATACCGATATAAATCCAGGCTGCGTTGAAAATAGAGCTACCAGCTAAGGTAAAAATTGAAAA
This sequence comes from Actinomycetales bacterium, assembly GCA_018969585.1. Taxonomy (GTDB): domain Bacteria; phylum Actinomycetota; class Actinomycetes; order Nanopelagicales; family Nanopelagicaceae; genus MAG-120802. Next base: position 70,179 of record JAGWYB010000002.1, read on the forward strand.
TTTAACTAAGTTCATTTTTGCCAAACCTGCAGGAATGCTTACTAGGGAGCGAATTAAAGGGAAAAGGCGCCCAATCAAAATTATCGCGCTTCCATACTTTTCGAACAAATTAAAAGATTTGTTTAAATCTGAATCCTTTATTCCTAGATATTTGCCGTAACGCGACACGATCTTTGATAATCGTTCTTTTGAAAACCCGTAGCCAATCGAATAAAGAACGAGCGCGCCTATGAGTGAACCAATTGAAGTAGTGACCCAGAGCGGAAAAAAACTGAATTCACCGGTAGAAACATTAAAGCCTGATAGCAATAAGACTAATTCGGAAGGGAGCGGAATTACAATTGATTCAATTGCGATGAAAAGTCCGGCTCCAAAAATTCCCAGGTTTTCCACCAATTTAATTGCGAAATCGAGCACGGCATAAGGGTAGTCGCAACCGCGCGTCTAACCGAGTTTTAGGATTAATTGGACATAATGGCGCGGTGATTTTTCGTCCTGCGGTGATCCTGGCGGTTGCTATTTCATTAGTAACACTTCCTGTGCCAGCAATCCAGGCTGCGAAGCCGAGCACAACGTTCTTTCTGGCACAAACCCCTGGATTTCCCGAGTCGCAACTAACCTTTCACGGGTTAGTTAAACCAAAAGTCAAGAACGCGATTGTTCGAATAGATGTGAAATTGAAGTCAGGTTGGCGTGATACAAAACTTCGCACAAAGACGACTGCAAGCGGTTCTTGGCGAATTCAATCTAAGGTAACCGCTTTTGATACGACTGCAACTTATCGAGCCATAGTTGAAATAGGAAAAAAACGCTATGCAACTAAGGCAAAATCGATAAAGATTAAAGAGCGACCTCAAATAACTGCTCCAGAATCTCTAATACCTTTAACCGGTCCTGGTGGGCGCATCCATGGCACCGATGTGAGCAGATGGCAACATCCCGGAGATAAGCCGATTGATTTTGTAAAAATGTATAACTCCGGCATTAGGTTCGTAATGATTAAGGCATCTGATACTCGCGATGACGCCGATGCGTTAGCGCTTAAATTTCTATTAATGGATCGCAATGCCGCTCAAGCTGCGGGAATCTATACCGGCTATTACCACTACACAATTCTTCCGAATACAACAGATGAACAGGCAGTAATTCGGGATGCCCAGGCTCAAGCGCAGAAAGCCATCTGGCGCCTATCGAGTCTTGGTGGTTATACCGAAAGAGATCTTCCCTATGCACTAGATCTCGAAAATAACTGTGTATTAATTTCAGGTTCGACTTGCCGCAAATATGCGCCGAAGAAATTAGTAACTCTGTGGGCGGAAACTTGGATGGAGACGATGTATGAAAAAACCGGCCGCAAACCTTTCTTTTACTCGTATCCGACTTTTCTAGAGCAAGCGATGGTTCGAAGTGAAAAACTTCGCGAATATCCGCTCTGGAAAGCGCAATACGGCGTAGATCCCGCTGATCCGACTGCCGAGCCGGGAAGAAAGATTTTTGGTTGCTTCGTGCATTCATGGAGTACCGCAAATTGTTCGTCTCTTTGGCAGATTTGGCAGTATTCGTCCTGTGGCATCGGCGAAAAATATGGTGTTGCTTCAGCTCGAATTGATTTAAATGTCTTTCGTGGAAATACCTTTGCATTCCTCCAATTAACTAAAGGTGATTGGGTCCCACAAACTGGAGATTACCTTCCGGTAAATGAACCTACTTCACTATTGGTCACAGGTATTCGAGCAACTTCAACCGATAAACGAACAGCAATAACTGTTGAGGTAAGACGCCCGAATAATCAACCGGTGGTAACTGGAACTGTCGCATTTAAATTGGCTAACGATCCTGCAGCGAGAGTGACTCAATCCCCGGTTCGGGATGCCAGCGGTGTGTGGACTCTTTATCTAAGTAAATTGCCTGCGGGAATTACTACTGGCTCGGTGATTTATGTTGACCAAACGAACACACATGCTCGCTCCGAACAATCCATCACGTTTGAATTAATTCAAGGTCCAGAACCAACTCCATCCCCCACTCAAACTCCCAGACCGGTAAGGCCTCCGGTAGATACCTGTAAAAATCAGATCGTTAATTAAGTAGAGCTGATTCTTGGCGGGATACCGATTCTCGATACTCACGAATTGATTCATCTTTTTCACCTCTATCCCACCCAAGTGCCCTAGCGGCTATTTCTGCAATCTCGTCAAGAAGTGAGGTTCCTTGGTCACTCAGTTCAAAATTCAATCTTGTTCTCCGATTAACGATATCTGAAACCGAAAGTGCTCCTTCATGTGTTACGGCATACAAGATTTCAGCCTTCAAATATGGCAGCTCTGGCGAGAGTTTCTCTAAGTATTCTGAAGGGGAGCCATCTAAAACTTCTGAGATTAGTGAACCATAGCGATTAAGAAGGTGAATCGTACTTTCAGAGGTTATTCCATAGAGACTTGCTAAACGTTGAACTTGATTCTTTAGAACGCTGTATCCATCCGCGCCAATTATGGAGAGTGAATCCGTGCAAGAGTCAGGAACAATTCGCTTTAAATCTGTAATTGCCTCGTTCACCGCATCTTCTGACATAACTCGATACGTTGTGTATTTCCCGCCGGCGATAGTCACAAAACCTGGTGCTGGATGATCTACTACATGCTCTCGCGAGAGATCTGCTGTTTCGGAGCCATCTTCCTGCGAGATTAACGGCCTCAGGCCTGCAAATACGCTTATCACTTGTGATCTATCAAGTTTCGGCTCAAGAACTCTATTAGCTTGATGAATTATGTAATCTACATCAGCACGTGTCGCGATTGGTTCAATTAAGTCATCTTTGTAATCAGTATCCGTCGTGCCCACAATCCACTTTCCTGACCAAGGAATTATGAAGAGAACTGAGCTCTCAGTCTTAAGAATTATCCCGCTCTCGGATTTAATCGCATTTCCCGGGACGACGATATGCGCTCCTTTGGAAGTTCTAACTTTATATCCAGGTTTGACGCCGAAATTTTTATAAAGCTCATCTGTCCAAACTCCGGTAGCCATCACAGTCACTCGAGCTCTGACTTCAATTATTTCGTCATTCAATAGGTCACGAACTTTCGCGCCAACAATCCGTTTTCCGTCTTTAATTAACGATTCGCATCTGATTCGTGTTCCTATTTCGGCGCCATACTTAGCCGCGGTTCGAGCAATCATCATGGTGTGTCGAGCATCGTCTACTTGAGCATCAAAATAACGATAACCACCAGTAATTAGATCAAGTCGTAAAGAGGGCGCAATTTCACTTAACTCCTTCTGAGAGATGTGCTTGTGCCAAGGCAGAGCTCGTTTAAATCCGCGAAGCGCGTCATACAGCGCCATGCCAGCGCCCACATAGGTGCGCTCTTTTAACTTCTCTTGA
>JAGWYB010000045.1 GCA_018969585.1 Actinomycetales bacterium
TATTTATCCTTGAAAACATCAGGAATGTAATTGAACATGAAGCGCTCACCTTTATTGTTTGTGAGAACTCCGCCATCACCTCGTACAGATTCAGTTACCAAGATTCCCCGCACTGATGGTGGCCAGACCATGCCAGTTGGATGGAACTGAACGAATTCCATATCAACTAGAGCTGATCCGGCTTTTAACGCGAGCGCGTGGCCATCCCCAGTACCTTCCCAGGAGTTAGAGGTAATTTTGAAAGATTTGCCGATTCCACCAGTTGCAAGAACTACTGCGGGCGCCTCAAATAGAACTTCTTCACCAGATTCACGCCAGTATCCGTAACATCCGGAGACTTTCTCGCCATCTTTAAGAATTGAAGTAATTGTTAATTCCGCAAATACCTTTAAGTATTTTTCCGCATCGCCAAACTCTTTGGCATCTTTCTGTTGGAGCGCAACAATTTTCTGTTGCATAGTGCGGATTAACTCAAGACCAGTTCGATCTCCGACGTGCGCTAGTCGAGGATATTCGTGGCCACCGAAATTTCGTTGCGAAATACGACCATCTTTGGTGCGATCAAATAGCGCGCCCCAGGTTTCAAGTTCCCAGACTCGATCTGGGGATTCTTTTGCATGGAGTTCTGCCATCCGCCAGTTATTCAGGAATTTTCCACCACGCATCGTGTCCCGGAAATGAACTTTCCAATTATCTTTATCGTTAACGTTTCCCATCGCAGCAGCCGCGCCACCTTCAGCCATAACAGTGTGGGCTTTTCCAAAGAGGGATTTACAGATGATTGCTACCCGTAATCCAGCTTCGCGGGCTTCAACAGCAGCGCGTAAACCAGCGCCACCGGCGCCAATTACAACTACATCAAAGCGATAGCGATTAAATTTGATGTCGCTCGCCTTAATTCCAGTGTTTACGTTAGCCATCATCTCCCCTAGAAGAAGTAAAAGTTGGTGATAGTTCCGGATGCGACCATACGAACATAGAGGTCAGTCAACGCAACCACGAAGAGTGAGATCCATGCATATGTTGGGTGGCTATGGTTTAACTTTGAAACCCAAGTCCAAGCCTTGTAACGGATTGGGTGTTTAGAGAAATGTCGAAGTCGACCACCAATAGTGTGACGACAGGTGTGACAGGAAGCTGAGTAAAGCCAGAGCATGGTTGCGTTAAGAAGAAGTACGAGCGTACCTACGCTCATATGTCCCCATTCGCCTTCTGGATTCTTAAACGCAATGATTGCGTCATAAGTAAGAATTATGTTGAAGATTAAACCGGCAAAGAAAAACCATCGATGGCCATTCTGCAAAATTAATGGGGCTCTGGTTTCTCCGGTGTACTTCGAATGTGGTTCAGCAACCGCACAAGCAGGTGGCGACATCCAGAAAGATCGGTAGTAAGCCTTACGGTAGTAATAACAAGTTAATCGAAAACCGAGTGGGAAAATAAGAATAAATAACGCTGGCGAAATAATCATTCCGAAAATTGTGAAAGTTCCAATTGGAGTTCCAAAATGTGCAGCACCTTCAACGCATGCAGTGGAAAGACATGGTGAGTAAAACGGAGAAATTAGCGGTTCTGCAAAATAGTAATTCTTTTCAAAGGCGCGAAAGGTTGCGTAGATAATGAACGAAACTAGAACGGCAACAGTAATTGCGGGTTGTAACCACCAACGATCGGTTCGGAGCGTGCGCTCTTTTATCTCAGCGCGAGATTTTGAGAAAACGCCAGTCGCCACATTTGCCCCCTTTGGGAATGCCGCAATTTTCCTAGCGTTTCCCAGGGTTTTCTAGGTGAAGTGCTATGAGTTCGCCCACAAGAGCGGAGGGCGTGGGATTTGAACCCACGAAGGTTTCCCTTGCCGGTTTTCAAGACCGGTGCACTAGGCCACTATGCGAGCCCTCCGTGGGAAAACTTACCTTCCTCGGTTGGGCTCCTCAAAATCATCAGCGCCATCAAGACCTGAAATAGCTGGTTTTAAATGAATTCGGAATCGAACTGAGGTCATGTGGATCAACACAATTGCTGCCACAGAGAATGCAACTGCGAGATTGAAATTCAGATCAGTTCTCTCTAGAAATACAAAGATTGTTGCTCCGATTGCAGTTGCTGTTGCATAAAGCGGTCCGCCGGTAAAAATCTGGGGCGTTACACGACAAACTATGTCACGCAAAACTCCGCCACCTACAGCGGTAATTATGCCAAGGATGACGGCGACTAAATCAGATGTGTCATAAATCAACGCCTTATATGTACCTGCAATTGCAAAGAGAGCCATTGCTATCGAATCTAGAAAAACGATAATTCCGCTGGATTTTCGATACCAACGTCCGATGATTAACGCTAGTGCCGCGCCACCAATTGCAGTCAGAATATATTTATCCTGCATACCAACTGGACGGCCTGCGGATAAAAGTAAATCTCTCAAGATGCCGCCGCCCAACCCAGTAATTATTGCAACTGAGATTACGCCAACTAAATCAAATCTTTTATAGAAGATTGCGAAGAGCGCTCCTTGAAATGCTCCAAAGCCAACACATACAAGATCTAGCCAAATTGGAACTGCGCGAATAATCATTCCGGTAGCTCCAATAACTCTTCGATAACTTTGGCAACGCCATCTTCGGTATGAGGATCAGTTACTGACTTCGCATACTTAGGCGCATCAGGGTGGCCATCTCCCATTGCCCAAGATCTTCCAGCCCATTCCAGCATCGCGAAATCATTGGGGTTATCGCCAAATGTCACAACCTGTTCTGCGTTGATGCCAAAACGCTCTGCCATCTTTGCCAAAGTCGAGCCTTTAGATACACCAAAAGCATTTATCTCAAGTAACGAATCAAGAGAGTTTGAGTGCGTAACCGTTACTAAATCGGCTAATTCTCGGTTTGCGATGGCAAGCATTTCATCTGAGGTTAGCTTTTGTGTAGAACAACGAGCCAACAACTTTGCGGCTGGATCCGACATTAATTCGGTAATGTCATGAACTCCTTCTTGATCCAATCCAACATCCCAACGTGGGTTGTAGTTCTTTTCACGGTAAAAGTGGTGGCGCAATTCGACTGCGAAGGCAACATCAGGGATTGCGCTACGTAATTTTTGGACTGTGGCAATTTGATTTTCAACTGGGATAAGCCATTCGTCAATTACCTTCTCATTATGAATATCGTAATGAATAGCACCATTGCCTAAAATCGCACCACCGAATGGAAATGTTGCTGCAATCTCCTTCATCCAACGCGCTGGTCTTCCGGTAGCAAAATAAACTTTTATGCCAGCATCATG
>JAGWYB010000019.1 GCA_018969585.1 Actinomycetales bacterium
AGATTAATAGAAGTTCATCTTTCTCTGTTAGAGCTGATGCAGCGACTACTTCATCTTTATCTTTAAGAGTAATTGCGATTAAGCCACCAGTTCTTGGTGAGTCATACTCTTCTAGCGGACTCTTCTTAACAATTCCAGATTTTGTGGCCATTACTAGATAAGGAAGTGAGGTGTAGTCGGTTATCGAAATTACTGAGGCGATGGTTTCGTTCGGTTTAAAAGCAAGCAGGTTTGCGACATGTTGCCCACGCGCATCTCGACCAGCATCAGGAAGCTCGTGAACTTTAGCGCGATAAACCCGGCCTTGATTCGTGAAAAAAAGTAACCAGTTATGAGTAGATGCGGTGAAGAAATGCTCGACAATGTCATCTTGTTTTAGCGCTGCACCTTTAACACCTTTACCTCCGCGACGTTGTGAGCGGTATAGATCAGCTCGAGTTCGTTTTGCGTAGCCACCGCGCGAGATAGTTACAACTACTTCTTGATTCGGAATTAAGTCTTCGACAGATAAATCGGTATCGCCTCCGGCAATTATCTGGGTGCGACGCTCGTCGCCGTATTTTTCAGCGATTTCGGCAAGCTCTTCTTTAATAATCGCTCGTTGTTGCTTTGGATCGTTAAGGATTTTATTCAATTCAATGATTTCAGCCATCAAAGTCTCGTATTCATCATTGATTTTCTGTCGCTCTAAAGCTGCGAGGCGACGTAATTGCATGTCAAGAATGGCATTTGCTTGAATCTCATCAACTTCAAGAAGTTTCATTAAACCCTCACGTGCAGCATCGGAGTTTGCGCTGGCACGAATAAGCGCGATTACCGCATCGAGTGCTTCTAGTGCTTTTAGATATCCGCGCAGGATATGAGCGCGTTTTTCTTTTTCAGATAGTCGGAACTTTGTACGACGAATAATTACTTCAACTTGATGTGTTATGTAATGACGAACGAATTCATCGAGGCGAAGAGTTCTAGGTACATTGTCTACGAGCGCTAACATGTTGGCGCCGAAAGAATCTTGAAGTTGGGTGTGTTTATAAAGATTATTTAGAACAATCTTTGGGGTGGCGTCGTTTCGTAGTACTATTACTAAACGTTGTCCGAGACGTTCATTTCCTTCATCGCGCACATCAGCGATTCCTTTAATTTTTCCATCCTTAACTAATTCAGCAATTTTGAGAGCTAAGTTATCTGGGTTTACCTGATATGGAAGCTCTGTAATAACTAGACAGGTTCGCTTGTTTATCTCTTCCATTTCAACGACAGCGCGCATTGTGATCGAGCCGCGGCCAGTTCGATACGCCTCTTCGATGCCTTGGCGTCCAACGATTATTCCTTTGGTTGGAAAATCTGGTCCTTTAACAATTCCGAGTAGGGCTTCAAGGGTTGCTTCACTTGTCGCATCGGGATTATCTAGCGCCCACTCAACAGCTTTTGCAATTTCACGAAGATTATGAGGTGGGATATTTGTTGCCATTCCGACCGCAATGCCGGCGGAACCATTAACTAAAAGATTGGGAAATCTACTTGGTAAAACAATTGGCTCTTGAGAGCGACCGTCGTAGTTAGGGATGAAATCAACAGTTGCTTCATCGATATCGCGCATAATCTCCATAGCAAGAGGCGCCATTCGAGCTTCGGTGTAACGCATCGCTGCAGCTGGATCATTTCCGGGCGATCCAAAATTTCCGTTTCCATCAACTAGTGGATAGCGAAGAGACCAGATTTGAGCCAATCGCACCAAAGTGTCGTAAATCGCGCCATCGCCGTGTGGGTGATAGTTACCCATGACATCACCGACGATTCGTGATGATTTGTAATAGCCCTTATCTGGGCGATAACCAGCGTCATACATTGCGTAAAGGACGCGTCGGTGAACTGGTTTTAAACCATCGCGAATATCAGGAAGTGCTCTTCCGACAATAACTGACATCGCATAGTCAAGATAGGAACGTGCCATCTCGACTTGGAGGTCGACTGATTCGACCTTATCGAATGATTTTTCAGTATCCATTAGATATCCAAGAACCTAACGTCTTTAGCATTACGTTGAATAAATTGACGGCGTTGTTCTACATCTTCACCCATTAATACAGAGAAGAGGTCATCAGCAGCCGCAGCGTCCTCAAGAGTCACTCGAATTAATACACGATTAGCGGGATCCATGGTTGTGTCCCAGAGTTCTTTTGCGGGCATTTCACCAAGGCCTTTAAATCTTTGAATTCCATCTTCTTTTGGAAGGCGTTTACCGGCATTGGTTCCGATTTTTATAAAACCATCTCGTTCTTTATCAGAGAAGGCATATTGAAATGGCTCTTTGCCTCCCCATTTAATTTTGTATAGCGGTGGTTGGGCTAAATAAACAAAACCACCTTCGATTAATGGGCGCATAAATCGGAAAAGCAAAGTGAGTAAAAGCGTTCTAATATGTTGACCATCAACGTCTGCATCCGCCATGAGGATTACTTTGTGATAACGAAGTTTTGCTAAATCAAAATCATCGTGAATTCCAGTTCCGAGCGCTGTAATTAAAGCTTGGACTTCATTATTTTGTAGAACCCGATCGATGCGTGCTTTCTCAACATTTAGAATCTTGCCGCGGATTGGAAGTACCGCTTGAAATCTGGAATCTCTTCCACCTTTTGTGGAACCGCCGGCAGAATCGCCTTCGACTATATAAAGCTCGCATTTTTCAGGTTCGGTCCATTGGCAATCTGCTAACTTTCCAGGCATTCCTCGCCCTTCAAGTAGCCCTTTGCGAGAACGAGATAGATCTCTTGCTTTACGGGCTGCGATACGAGCGGTAGCGGCATCAATTGCTTTTCGAACAATATCTTTGCCTTCCGAGGGGTTTCTCTCAAACCAAGCGGCTACTGAGTCATTTAAAGCTTTTTGAGTAAATGATTTTGCTTCGGTATTTCCAAGTTTAGTTTTTGTCTGACCTTCAAATTGTGGTTCGCCAACTTTTATCGAGACGATTGCTGTTAGCCCTTCACGAATATCATCTCCTGTTAGACGGTCTTCTTTTTTGCGGATATAGCCCCACTCTTCGCCAAATTTATTCACGATTGAGGTTAGAGCGGTGCGGAAACCTTCTTCGTGCGTGCCGCCTTCTTGAGTGTTTATGGTGTTTGCAAAGGTGTAAACGGATTCGGTAAAACCAGTGTTCCATTGCATCGCTACTTCAAGCGACATCTTGTTTTTATTATCTTCAGCCTCTAGTGAAATTATTGATTTATGAGTTACACCTTTAGTTGTATTGAGGTGTTTTACAAAATCAACTATTCCTCCGTCATACTTATATTCAACCGAAAGTGGGTCGCCTTTTTCATCAACATGGCTCGGGCGTTCGTCCCTGAGGGTAATTTTTAAACCTTTATTTAAAAATGCCATTTCTCGAAAACGTGTTGAAAGAATTTCAAATGAAAAATCTGTGGTTTCAAATATTTCTTCAGATGGCCAGAAAGTTACGCGAGTTCCGGTCTCAGGTGTGGCGCCACCTTTCTTTAATGGTGCGGTTGGGACACCGAGTTTGTAGCTCTGGGTCCATTCAAAACCATCCCGTTTAACTAAAACCATAAGGTCGCGACTAAGAGCATTTACAACTGAAACACCCACGCCATGTAGACCACCAGAAACCGCATAACCACCATCACCAAATTTTCCGCCGGCATGTAAAACTGTTAGTACAACTTCTAGCGCAGGTTTCTTTTCAACGGGATGTATATCTACCGGGATGCCGCGACCATTGTCTGTTACTTGTACGCCGCCATCTTTAAGTAGAACTACATTTATATCGGTGCAATATCCTGCGAGTGCTTCATCGACTGAGTTATCTACAACTTCATAAACCAAATGATGAAGTCCGCGTTCGCCAGTTGATCCGATATACATACCGGGGCGTTTTCGAACCGCCTCCAAACCCTCTAGAACGGTGATAGCGCTCGCGTCGTAGGCCCTAGCAACTTTGCTAGAGTCCTTCTTATCTGCCACTTAAACCCCTTTAGAAACGACTAGGGCCGCAAATTAGGCCTGGGTACCCCCAAATCCTAGTGGTTGGCACGCCACTGACTAGCCAGAAAAAGGCTTTGGATGTGGATTTGGCGCACTTTTAGCGCTTGGGTTACCTGGAAGATTAACCGTAAGTATCTCTCGGCCCTCTAGCCCCTCGAATTGTGCGTAACCCTCGCTTCCACGACGGTGCGGTTGGGCCAATAATTTTTAAACTCTCAATCAGAGCTCCCTCATTTTTACTTTGGATATTTTTTAGAAGTTCGCGTTCTAATAATCGAAGTTGGGTTGCCCAAGATGTTGATTCTGCGCGAATAGTTAATTGACCTTCGAAAATTGTTATTGGTTCGGCGTGATTAGCGATTTCCTCACCAACTATTTTCGGCCAATTGGTGAAAATGTTTCCTTCAGCCAATCCTCGCTTCCAATCACGTGAGTCTGCTATTGAATTTAAAATAGATCCGATTGGTTCTGGATCATCTCGGTGTGAACGTTCTTCGTTGCTTTCCACAGTTTTTTTTAATTTAGTGCGGTAGGTGCGGAAAAGTTCTCTCGCTATATCTCGTTTCATAGTGCAGTTACCAAACCGTTTGCTACTTGATACCGGCTACCAGTTAATTCGCTAGGAAGATCGTTTGCTACCGCTACTGTTATCAAAGTTTGTTCGGCAGTATTTGTTAATGCCACAAGTCGCTCACGACGTTTTTCGTCAAGCTCAGAAAATACATCATCTAAAATTAAAATTGGATTATCCCCGTCAGACTTGAGAAGTTGATAGCTAGCTAATCTCAATGAGAGAGCAATTGACCAAGATTCGCCGTGGCTGGCAAAACCTTTAACCGGATGCTCGCCTAGATTTAATAAAAGGTCATCACGATGTGGCCCAACTAAGGAAACGCCTCGTTCTCGCTCTTGAAAGCCAACTTCTTCAATTTTCCTTAATATTTCGCTTTTATTATCTTCTTTATCTTCAGTTAAATTATCCAAATTTGATTTGTACTCTAATGATGGCTGTTTTTTTACAGAGATGTTTTCATATGAGTTCATTAGGTGAGGAATTAACTCTCTGATTAATTTCAGCCTTGCCGCAATAATCTCGCCACCAAAATTAGCTAAATGTTCATTCCATGGCGCAAGAGTGCTTTCTGGCGCCCTCGCTTTTAAGAGCGTATTTCGCTGTTTTAAAGCCTTCTCGTAGTCGCTAATTACGCCGCCCAACCTTGGATTTCTTTGGATTAATAAATGATCTAAAAAAGATCTGCGTTCGCTTGGATCGCCTCGAACTAGATCCAAATCTTCTGGGGAGAAACAGATTGCTTTAACAATTCCTGAAATAGCACGCTGGCTACGTACTGGGTTTTGATTAACTTTTGCTCGATTAGCTTTACCATTATTGATTTCTAATTCAATTAGAGTGTCTCGATCTTGATCGGAGACTTTAGCCCGGATATAACCTCGCTCAGCTCCCAGTTTTATTAAAGGGGCATCGGTTGATATGCGGTGAGATGAAAGTAGGGCGAGATACATGATTGCTTCAACAATATTTGTCTTTCCTTCACCGTTTTCACCAATAAAGATATGTGTGCCTTCATTTAGTGGAAGTTCAAGGTTTTTGTATGAACGAAAATCTTGAAGTGAAAGATGGGAGATCTTCATTTACTAAAATTAAGAGGCGTAGCGCATCGGCATTAATAAATAGCGGAAAGAGGTGTCAGCGCTGCCGTCCGCTTTGCTTTTACCTGTTAGCATTGCTGGTTTGTTTGATCCTGTAAATGCAATATTTACATAAGCAGTTCCAAGAGCGCTTAGACCATCTGTGAGAAATGTTGGATTAAAGGCGATATCAATTGCTTCGCCGTTGTAATTGATTTCTAACTCTTCAGTGGCTTGGGCTTCATCACCAGCGCCAGCTTCTAATTGCAAGGTGTTGTTATTGAATTTCAATCTAAGCGGCACGGTTTTATCTGTGACCAGAGCTACTCGGCGAACTGAATCAAGAAGTTTGGCTACTTCAATTACAGCGTTGGCGCTTGTTTCGCTAGGTAATAGATGGCGATATGGCGGGAAAGAGCCGTCTAATTGGCGTGAAGTCATTGTTTTGGCATCGCTAGCAAAACCAACAAGTCGCTCGTTATTTGAGGTTGGGGCGATAGAAATTGAGACATTTTTTGTGTTTGCGATGGTTCGCGCAGCATCCGCAAGTGTTCGCGCGCGCAGTAGAGCTGTGGTTGTTAATTCTGGATCGTTTGGAGTCCAATTAATTTCACGTACAGCTAATCGATAACGGTCAGTTGCTGCAAGTGTGATTGTTTCTTTTGTTATATCGATGTGAATTCCCGTAAGGGTTGGTAGTGAATCATCTCGCCCGGCCGCTACTGCAACTTGGTTAACTGCGGTTGCAAATAATTCACTTGCGATTGTTCCGGAAGTTTCGGGGAGGTTTGGCAGATTGGGATATTCATTTAATGGCAGCGTTGGAAGTGTGAATTTTGCAGAACCTGCTGTTACTAAAACTCTTGATCCTTCAAGTTGAAAGGTGACAGTTTTGTTAGGTAGCGCTTTTGAAATTTCGGTTAGTAAGCGGCCAGGAACTAGAACTCGCCCCGGTTCTTTGATTTCTGCATTAAAAGAAGATTTGGCAGAAGTTTCAAGATCGGATGCAGATAACGTTACGTCTTTTTGTGCATCAATAACGATTCCTAATAGCGCCGTCATAATGGGGCGTGTTGAAAGACTTCGAGATACCCAATTAACTGAATCGGTTAGCCCTGCGCTATCTACTGAAAACTTCATGATTATGAGCCTATCGTTTTGGTTTGTGGACGAGGTACGCTCACAAACTTTCCTTTATATATAGAACTATTCGTAATAGGTAGAGCGGTAAATTGTGGGAAAGTAAAGAAACCGCAGTTCACAGCTACTTTCTTATTCACCTACCCACCCCTTTTTCTGTGGCTAACTTGTGTTTATCTTGTGGCTAAAAAACTAAGCGGCGATCTAGCCCTGCGCTATCCACGGGTTATCCACAGATATCCACAGGTTATCCCCAAGCCTATGCCCTCCCTTGGAGCTTAATTCTGTTGGTTAATTCAGTGACCTGGTTGAAGATTGAGCGACGCTCAGCCATCAATTGGCGGACCTTTCGATCAGCATGCATAACCGTTGTGTGGTCACGACCACCGAAAGTTTGGCCAATCTTTGGAAGTGAGAGATCAGTTAACTCTCTACATAGATACATTGCAATCTGGCGCGCATTAACTAAAACTCGGGACCTTGAAGTCCCACATAAATCATCAATAGTTAAACTGAAATAAGAAGCTGTTTGAGCCATGATGGTGTTTGCAGTGATATCTGGCGCGCCCTCGTCAGGAATTAAATCTTTCAAAACTATTTCCGCCAGACCCATATCAACTGCTTGGCGGTTCAACGATGCGAATGCGGTTACACGAATCAACGCACCTTCTAACTCGCGGATATTGGTAGATATTTTGCTTGCGATAAATTCAAGAACGTCATCAGGGGCACTTAATTTATCTTGAGCCGCTTTCTTTCTTAAAATTGCAATACGTGTTTCAAGTTCTGGTGGTTGGATATCAGTAATTAAACCCCACTCAAATCGACTCCTTAAACGATCTTCAAGAGTTGTTAATTGTTTTGGCGGTCTATCAGACGAGATGACAATCTGTTTGTTGGCGTTATAAAGAGTATTAAAGGTATGGAAGAACTCTTCCTGGGTTCGTTCTTTATTCTCTAAAAATTGAATATCGTCAACAAGCAGAATATCTAAATCCCGATATCTACGTTGAAAAACCGAAGATTTATCATCGCGAATTGAGTTAATAAAGTCATTCGTGAATTCTTCAGATGAAACGTAACGGACGCGCAATCCTTTATATAATTCTTTAGCGTATGCACCAATAGCGTGAAGCAAGTGAGTCTTACCTAATCCAGATTCACCGTAAATAAAAAGCGGGTTGTAAGCCTTAGCAGGAGCTTCAGCTACCGCTACAGCTGCGGCATGTGCGAATCTATTTGATGCGCCGATAACAAATGTTTCAAAAATATATCTAGGGTTTAATTGGGTTGATTCTTGAGGTTTGGCGGTTCCTTCTTGGCGACCAGTTCCAGCCCTTGGAGCCTCTTCAATTTCAACAACTTCATTTTGTGGAACATCAAGTGATTCATCGATGGTGACTGCAATATTGATCCGCTCACCTAATTTCGCGGATAGAGCATCATTTAGAGCTCCCTTAAGTCGGCTCTCCAAGACATCTTTTGCAAAACCATTCGGGGCAGCAAGAAGTAGGTTCGATCCACCCTCACTCTTTAACAAACCGAGGGGTTTGGTCAAGGTTAAAAAGGCCCGGTTCTGGGGGGAGTCTTGGGAGATCGAGTCGATAACCCCACTCCACAGCCCCTCTAGATGTTCAGTCTCGGTTATAGCCACCAAATCCCCCTAAATCCACAAAGTTATCCACAGGCTGTGGTCTAAAGTAAGGCTTTAGCCTCTCAACCCCCTTATTTTGGGGCGACCCTGTGGATAGAGGCGGAAAGTAAGACCTATCCTCAATAAAAGCAAGTGGTTATCCACAATTTTCCAAATTGGGTGGCCCACCGCTACGGTTACCCCCTGCTCTCGCGCCCTAAAGGGAGGCGGGACGAGATCTAAGGAGAAAATCCCATGAAAAGGACCTTTCAGCCGAATAACCGTCGGCGCGCAAAGAAGCATGGCTTCCGCGCTCGAATGGCAACCCGTGCCGGCCGCGCAGTTCTTTCTGCACGCCGCGCAAAGGGCCGCGCTCGCCTCTCCGCTTAACACCGAGGTTGATGTGCTGGCACAAACAAACCGTCTTACCTCACATGAAGATTTTTTGCGCGTTACCCAATCGCCAATCCGCTCCAAAACCAAATCTCTTGCCGGATATCTTTTAACAGAACCAAATAACGATTCACCGAAAGTTGGTTTTATAGTTTCACGAGCGATTGGCGGATCAGTTAAACGTCATCGGGTAACAAGACAACTTCGCCACGCTTCAAAAAGCTCACTACATGTACTTCCAAAAAGTTCACTAGTTGTTGTTAGAGCGACCAACGGCGAGAGCCCAGCAGTTGAGATTCCTGAACTATTTAATTCTTTAACAAAAAGAGCTTCTAAATGAAACTACTTACTTTTCCTTTCCTTCTTTTAATTAGAGGTTGGCAGAAATTTATTGCGCCAGGATTAGCGCCGCGTTGTAAGTATTACCCATCCTGCTCTCACTACACATTTGAGGCGATAAAGCGATATAACTTATTTGGTTTGTTAATGGGCGCTTGGCGAGTAATTCGCTGTAATCCGTTTAGCCACGGCGGCGTCGATTACGTTCCAGAGAAAATCGAATTTGGACCAATCAGACTAGGAGCGAGATAGATGTTAGACCCCTTATATTGGCTGGTTTCAGCGGTTATGGTCGCAATCCACCGCGCCCTATCCCCAGTTTTTGGAGAAACCAGTGGAGTAACTTGGAGCCTCTCAATTGTTGGCCTAGTTGTATTAATTCGCGTTTTACTTATTCCGTTATTTGTAAGACAGATTAAGTCTCAACGGGCATTAACCGCTCTCTCGCCTGAGATGAAGAAAATCCAACAGAAATATAAAGATGATCGACAAAAGCAATCCGAAGAGCTTATGAAGCTATATAAAACACATAAAACAAATCCACTTGCTTCATGTTTTCCAATAATTGCACAAGCGCCGATATTTTTCGCACTTTTCACAGTATTAAATGGAATTGGTAAGAACCCACCACAAGCTCGAGGAACTTTCACGCAAACCCTCGCAGAACAAGCTGCCCAAGCAGAGTTCTTTGGAGCGCCTATTTCTCAAACGTTTTTAGGATCAAGTAATGCGACAGTAAAACTTGTCACTGTACTTCTGATTATTTTTATGTCGTTAACAACCTTTACCACCCAACGACAATTAATGGTCAAAGGTATGCCCAAGATGGATTCCAGCAACAATATGATGTTGCAACAACAGAAGATTTTGTTGTACCTATTTCCAGTTATATTTGCAGTATCCGGCGTTAACTTTCCAATCGGCGTTCTTATTTATTGGTCAACTACAAATCTTTGGACTTGGGGACAGCAGTACTACGTAATTAAGAGAAACCCAGCTCCAGGATCTCCTGCGTGGGAGGAGTTACAGAGAAAAAGAGGCCTTGCGGAGAAAGAAGAGAGTTCTGAACAAGGTGGCGGAGTAGCCACTCAAGAGCCCGAGAAAAAAGGGCAGCGCTTCCAACCAAAGAAGCGGAAGAAGAACAAATAGGTTTAAATGCCTCAAAAGGGGCAAAAAGGAGAGAAGATGAGTGAGAAAGAGATAAAGAGCCGGGCTACCCAACTAGAAGAAGAGGGTGATATCGCAGCCGACTATTTAGAGGGGTTACTTGATATCGCCGACCTAGATGGAGATATAGAGATTGGCATCGAGAACGATCGCGCCCATCTTGTTGTGGAGGGGGGCGAGCTCTCCCATCTAGTCGGGAAAGATGGCGAGGTCCTAGACGCTCTACAAGAGTTGACCCGATTAGCAGTCCAAACCTCAACGGGTGAACGATCCAGATTGATGCTGGATCTTGATGGGTTTAGAGCTGATAAACGAAATACCTTGGCAAAGTTGGCGGAAGAGACTGCCGATGAGGTTAAGTCGAGCGGTAAAGCGGTCAAATTAGCCCCTATGAACGCCTTCGAAAGAAAGATCGTTCATGACACGATTCAGAAGATCGGCTTAAAGAGTGAATCAGAGGGCGAAGACCCAGACCGCTGCGTTGTGGTGATGCCTTCCTGACCGTTTCACGTGAAACGAGAGCGGTCCAATTCTTTGGGGCGCAGGCCGAAAAGGCCCTCAGGTATGCCGAGCTTCTTAAGGGCAAAGGGATTGAACGCGGATTAATCGGCCCTAAAGAGGGCGAGATTATCTGGGAGCGCCACATCGAAAACTGCCTTCCAATCACAACCCTCCTACCTGAGAGAGGGACTCTCGCCGATGTCGGATCCGGGGCGGGCCTTCCTGGGTTGGTGATCGCCTTGGCAAAACCAGAGCTAACCGTCACCCTCATCGAACCTCTCCAACGTAGGGTCGAATTTCTCTACGAAGTTATAGATGAACTCGGGCTACCCGTCGAAGTTATCCGTGGAAAATCAGAGTCGATCCGCGGGAAATACGATTTTGTGGTTGCTAGAGCGGTAGCGCCACTTGGTCGGTTAATAGAAAGCACCTGGCACCTCGTTGGACCTAAAGGAGCGCTCCTTGCAATCAAAGGGGAGAGCGCCCAGAGCGAGATTGAAGCCTTGAAATCTGGCAAAAAAGCCCATCTTCACGAGATAAAGATGGCTGATCTACTTGTGTCACGCGTGGTTGAAGTTAGGGAGGCTGGTTAACTCTCCCGCGTGAGTGATTCACGTGAAACAACAGCGCCGCGACAGGTCATTGGAACGAGGCGTTTTCGCGAGCCAATGCCGCAGCCAATCTCAACGAGGATTTTTACTGTCGCCAATCAGAAAGGCGGGGTAGGCAAAACCACCTCTGCCGTAAATATCGCAGCAGCTTTAGCGATGGGAGGGCTACGGACTCTAATTCTGGATTTAGACCCTCAAGGAAATGCCAGCACCGCTTTCGGGATCGCCCGCGATGAAGTCATGGGTATGTACGAAGTAATAATTAAAGAAGAAGCGATAAAAAATGTCGCGCTGAAAATTCCTGGATATCCATCTTTAGAAGTTGTTCCAGCGACTCAATCATTAGCAAATGCAGAAGTGGAATTAGTTCCGATGGTGGCCCGCGAAACCAGGCTAAAAAAAGCGTTAACAAATTATTTATTAGAAGCTGCAGGCCGCGGTGAAAGATTTGATTACGTAATAATTGATTGCCCACCAAGTCTTGGTCTTTTAACAATTAATGCACTTGTTGCTGCAGATGAATTATTAATTCCAATTCAATGCGAATATTATTCACTCGAAGGTCTTTCATTATTGCTTCATACAGTTACATTGATTCAAGAACATTTAAATCCAAATTTAAAATTATCAACCATTATTTTAACAATGTATGACGGTCGAACTAGATTAGCCAATGATGTGGCTGATGAAATTCGACGTCACTATCCAAAAGAATTAATTGATGTACCAATTCCGCGCGCAGTAAGAGTTTCCGAAGCGCCATCTTATGGACAAACAGTCATGACTTATGACCCAGGTTCTAATGGCGCAGATGCATACGCCCGTATTGCAAGAGAGATTGCGCGACGTGGCGCTCCACCAATAAATAACGCCGAGGTCATTTAATGGTAACTAAACGAGGCGGCCTTGGTCGAAACCTTGATTCACTGATACCAACTCCAATTCGCGCCCCAGGAGTATCACAACCAGTTGCTGGAAAACTAGAAGTTCCAATTCAAAGTGTTAAACCTAACCGCCATCAACCAAGATCAATTTTTGATGATGAAGCTCTTCAAGAATTAGCAGCTTCTATTCGCGAGATTGGAATCCTTCAACCACCAGTTGTTCGAAGAGTTGGAGAAAACGAATATGAATTAATTATGGGAGAGCGGCGATTGCGCGCTGCAAAACTTGCAGGACTCTCAACTATCCCCGTAATTATTCGTGAGACGAGCGATAATGAATTACTACGGGAAGCGCTTATTGAAAACATTCATCGAAGTAACCTAAATTCACTTGAAGAAGCAGCTGCCTATAACCAGATGCTTAGTGACTTTGGCTTTACCCATGATGAATTAGCGAAGAAAATCGGTAAATCACGCCCAGTAATTTCAAATACGCTCCGACTTCTAAACCTCCCTCCATCAGTTCAAAAGAAGCTAACTAGCGGCACATTAAGCATGGGTCATGCCAGAGCTCTCCTTGGCTTAAGCGATGCGAGTGAAATAGAGAGGATCGCCAATCGAATCGTCTCTGAAGGTTTAAGCGTTCGAGCTACAGAGGAACTAATAGCGGTTGGAAGCGGAAAGAAAAGTTCTGGGAAAAAAGGGAGTACTAGCTCACTCGGTAAATACCAGGAGTTAGAAGAACAGATTGGCGATGCGTTAGATACGAGGGTTCGAATTAAAGGCGGAGCAAATGGCGGCCGAATTCAAATTGAATTTGCAGATAGTCAAGATTTATTGAGGATTGCGAAGAAACTTAGTTAAGGCGTAGCGCATTTGTGCGCTCAATTTCGCCATCAATAACGTGTGCGAGAGCAGCAACACCCTCACGGATTCGCTCTGGTGTTGGGTGACAGTAAGAAAGACGCATTGACCAAGCTCCAAGACCATCTGCGTAAAAAGCGTTACCGGGAACATAAGCAACTTTGGCAACAATCGCTTTAGGCATCATCGCCTTGGTATCGATTCCGGCCGGCAAAGTTACCCAGACGTAAAAGCCACCCTTAGGTCGCGTCCAATTCGCAGATTTTGGAAAAGTGGCATCGAGCGTTTCCAACATGGCATCTCGCCTTACCCGATACAGATTCACAAATGACGCTATTTGATCGCGCCAAGGTTGGTTTGCGAGATAACTTGAGATTGCTAGTTGCGAGAAATTAGAGGGACATAAAATTGAAGATTCAGAGGCGATAACTAATTTTTCACGGAGCGTTGGTGGGACTAACGCCCAACCAACTCGAAATCCGGGAACAATTGTTTTTGAAAATGAACCCAAATAAATTACATTCTCAGAATCTTCAGCGCGCATCGCATTTGGCGACGGTCCGTCAAAACCTAAAAGTCCGTAAGGATTATCTTCAACTACGAATATTTTCTCTTCTCTGCAAATATTTAGGATTTCAGTACGGCGCGAACTCGGCATAGTTACGCCGGTTGGATTCTGATAATTCGGAATCAAGTAGATGAATTTGATTCTTGATCCCTGGTAGCGCAAGGTCTTAATCGCATCACGGAGCGCTTCAGGCGAAAGTCCTGATTGGTCCATCTCAACATGAACAACGCGAGCTTCATATTGGGCAAAGGTGCCGAGCGCGCCAACGTAAGAAGGCGCCTCAACCAGCACCACATCGCCCGGATCTATAAAAATCCTAGAGATTAAGTCCAGCGCTTGTTGCGAGCCAGTAGTTACCAGCACATCATCGGGGTTGGCACGGATACCTTCCAGCGCCATTACATCGCAGATCTGTTCTCTTAATTTTGGGTGGCCCTGGCCGCTGCCATATTGGAGCGCCTCTTGTCCATTCTCACGGACTAATTTCTCCAGCAATGACGCCATGACATCCATCGGAATAGCAGAGAGATTGGGCATGCCACCCGCAAGTGAAACTATCTCCGGACGCGAGGCGACTGCAAAGAGCGACCTAATTTCACTCGGCTTCATATGGGCCGCGCGATGAGCAAAGCGCTCTTCTAGATTTTCGGGCGCGTGGGTCTGGTAGCGCTCAGTTTCAGACATGGCGAGATTCTCCCATAAGGGAAAACGATTTGTTTACAGGTTTCGCAATCCCGCGCGACGTAGATCTTCGATGCGAAGTGTGCCGGTTTTGGCATCTTCTTCTACAGATAAAAAGAGCCTCTGTATTGCAATAACTAAGCCTTCCGCGATTGTGTCTCGAAAAGATGAATCATTTAATCGGGCGGCATCTTTGGGATTCGTTAGATAGCCCAACTCAAGGCGAATTGTCGGAGCCTTTGTTAATCTCAATAAATCCCAAGTTTTTGCATGGGTTCGATTATTAGCTAAATCTGTTCGAGCACAGATCTCTCGTTGGGCCAAGGTCGCAAATTTCTCTCCGACCAGAGAATGAATTCCATGTTGATCGCTGCCGTAAAAATAAGTTGAAACTCCGTTAGCTTTTTCGTTTTTGTAATTATCAATTCCTATTGAAATCACAAGATCAGCCTCGGTGTTATTTGCAAACGCAATTCGTTCAGATTCGCTCGGTGTTGTGTTTTTCCCTCGGGTCAAAAGAACTGAGACGCCAAGCGCAATTAATCTTCCCTCGATTCTTTCTGCGATATCAAAAGTCAGTGAAGAAATTTCGTTTCGTGGGCTCGGGTCCAAAACAATAACTTTGTCAGCCAACGCTGGACCTCGTTTAACTCGGTCAGCCTGGGCTCGCAATTCTGTTGGCGCACCACCTGTGACAGTGCGCATTAAGCGCATTAACGAAATTATTGTTCCCGGACCGCAGATACCATCAGAATTTGTGCCGGCTGAGCGTTGAAATTCAATTACGGCGCTCTCGGTTTTAGGGCCAAAAATTCCATCAACGCGTCCCGGATTAAATCCCATATCAATTAAACGCGACTGAAGCGAGGCGACATCATCGCCGCGCATATTGGGTTGTTGTAACTTTAAAGTTCGATCACCAAGTTTCCAGCGCGCTTCTTCTAGCGCCTTCTCAGTTGGCTGATCAATCTCCCCGGATACAGAGAGTCCGCGTGCTTGCTGAAAAGCTTTGACAGCTTCAGTTACATCTTGGTCAAACCGATCAGTTGTATTTGCCAGAAAGCCAAGACGATGCAGAGTGCTAGTTACAGCAGTTACTAGATCCCCGCGATCGGGTTTCATTAGCCGAGGTATTCAGCCAATTCGCGCACGAGAGCTGGCTTTGGGCGCGCTCCCACGATGCTTTTTACAACTTGGCCACCAACAAAAACGTTCATAGTCGGAATGGAATTAATTCCATATTTCATAGCAATTGTGCCCTCTTCGTCAGTATTTAATTTAACAATCTTAATTTTTCCGGAATACTCATTTGAGATCTCTTCCAGGATTGGAGCCACGGCGCGACATGGGCCACACCATTCCGCCCAGAAATCCACTAGAACCGGAGTTGTGCTTTTCAAAACAACATCTCCAAAATTCGCAGCCGTTACTTTCTCTGTTGCCATGGTTTCTCCTTTTACTATGCGGTTACTGACAAACTCTAATGCCCACTCAGAAAACGTTCTGCATCAAGCGCGGCTTGGCAGCCCGAACCCGCTGCAGTAATCGCCTGACGATATGTAAAGTCAACTAAATCTCCACATGCGAAAACTCCCGGGATATTGGTCTTGGTGGTGCGACCTTCGACTTCCACATAGCCCTCGCCATTTAACTTAACCTGACCTTTTACCAATTCGCTCCTTGGTAGATGGCCAATTGCGATAAATAAACCTGTGAATTCTCGGATACTTTCTTCTCCCGTTAGAGAATTTTTTAATTTTAAACCTGTCACCTTCTCATCACCGAGTACATCGAGCACTTCGGTGTTGAAGACAAATTCTATTTTTGGATTATTTTTTGCTCGCTCAGCCATAATTTTTGAGGCGCGCAAAGCTTCGCGGCGGTGAATTACGACGACCTTTGAAGCAAATTTGGTTAAGAAGTTTGCTTCTTCCATTGCAGAGTCGCCACCACCAACTACGGCGATTACTTGCTCGCGGAAGAAGAAGCCATCGCAGGTGGCGCACCAAGAAACGCCACGACCAGAAAGGCGTTTTTCATTGGCCAAACCAAGTTCTTTATAGGCCGAGCCCATCGCCAAGATAATCGACTTGGCTCGAACTTTATTTCCAGAACCATCTTCTAACTCTTTAATCTCACCATCGAGGTTCATCGAGACAATGTCATCAGTAACCAGATTTGCACCAAAACGTAGCGATTGTTTACGCATCTGTTCCATTAAATCGGGACCCATGATTGCGTTTTCAAAACCAGGAAAATTTTCGACCTCAGTTGTGTTCATAAGCGCGCCACCGGCGGTGACTGAGCCTTCATAAACAATAGGGTTTAGTTGAGCGCGAGCGGTGTAAATCGCAGCGGTATATCCAGCAGGACCGGATCCCACAACAACTACATCATGGACTTTTGAGTAATCGACGCTCACTTGCTCACCCTATCTACTAACTCCTTATTTACCTCGACGCAGAAGAACTCGAAGTGTTTCACTCACTTCACGGATCCGCCAAACCTTTGCAAAAAGCAGGTAAAGGATCGTTGTGCTGATTAGAACCAAGATAAGTTCAATGAAATTCCCGGTGTGGCCAATTACACGGCTTGCGATTGCAACAAGCGCTACAGCACTTCCTGCGGCAAGTGAAACCTTGAGATAAAAGCCCAGTTCAGTTGAGAGTAAGAGTCCTCCAGTGAATTTGGCTAGCAAAGTGTCGGTAACGAATAGGCCAACCCAATAACTAATTGCAAATGCGAATGCGAGGCCTATGACAACCTGTTCGGGCTTCCAGAATATAAAGAAGATTAACGAAGCGATAATTGCAAATAAATTTGTTATTAATGTTGAAATAAATTGGTATCTGGTATTTTCAAAAGCGTTAAGAACCCTGATCCCAACTAAATTCATCGAAAGTGGAATTGCGCCGAGTGCAAAGGCGGCAAGCACACGACCGAGATATTCGGCACTCTTTTCATCTATGCCAAAAAAGAGCGATTTTCCAATTAAAGTTCCAAATGTAAAGAATACAAAAGTGGCTGGAACTGCAATGATTGCAACTAATCTCAAGGCATGTCGTATCTCAGAGCGAAGTTCATCCTTCTTGTTGTCTATTACTAATTTAGAGAGCTTAGGAAGAATTGCGGTAATAATAGAAATGGTTGCGATTGAGTGCGGCAACATCAAAATCAAATAAGCATTTGCATAAGGGGTATATCCGACGCCATATTCAATCCCTGAATTTATTGCACTTAAACCTGATCTGGTTGCTAAATTCACAGTAATCAAGAAACCTATCTGTGAAATTAAAACCGAGAAAAGTGTCCAACTTCCTAAGCGGAGAGATTTTCCTAGTCCACTATTCCGCCAATCAAAACGGGCGGTAAGTTTTAATCCAGAGCGTTTAATATATGGAATCAGAATTAAGGCTTGTATTGCGATACCTAAAGTTGTTCCAACCCCAAGAATTAGCACTTGCTGATCAGATATGTTGCCAACGGATAAATCGTCAGTTACCGATAAGAAGTATCCAAAAAGCGCGATAACTACGAGATTATTCGCGATTGGCGACCACATCATTGGGCCAAACTTCTCTTTTGCATTTGTAACTTGGCCGAGTACTCCAAATAGCCCATAGAAGAGAATCTGTGGCAGACAGAAAAGAGTGAACGCGATAGTTATCTCTCTAGCTCTTCCATCAAATGTGGGCGCATAAAGCGATACAAGTGCCGGCGCAAAGAGCATTGCCAAGATTGTTACCGAAAGAATTAAAGTTCCGATTAAGGTGATTAACCTTGAAACAAAACCACTTCCGCCATCCTCATCACGGAATGAGCGGACTATTTGTGGAACAAAAACAGCTGTTAACGCGCCGCCAATCAATAAGTTGTAAATAATATTTGGTGCAGTATTTCCTACGTTATAAGTATCACCTAAGAGCGCTGTTCCAAGTAGCGCTACTGTAAGCAAACCACGAATTAGTCCAGTAATTCGTGATAGCAAAGTTCCAAGAGCCATAAAGGCGGAAGATTTGATCAAATCACTCATGCTTTCGCCTCTTAACTCGGCGGACGCTTTGGATCGCCGCTGCTAATAAGAGAATTATCGCCATACCTGTTGTAAACCAGGTCGTTAGCGGTGAGATAACTGCAAGTCTTAACTCAATATTCTTCAATTCGCCAACTTGGGAGCCTCGCTCGTTGGTCAATTTAACCTCCAAGCGCGTCTCACCCGAGGCGATTACTTCAATGGGAATTTGTATTTGGGTTTGAGAGTTCGCAGCCAATACCAATGGTTCGACTCTGCCAACTAAAATTCTAGAGTTGCTGGTTCGAGTCTTTAAGTTAATTGAAATCGGAGCTGTGAAGTCGTTGATTACGGTAATTGGTAGGTCGTATTTATCCGTAGTAATTGTGTAGTTTCCAGCAATAATTCT
>JAGWYB010000046.1 GCA_018969585.1 Actinomycetales bacterium
TCATCAAATCAACAAGGGCACCTTCATTATCTTTTGCAAATAGCGGATCCCATTCGCGGCCCCAGATAACTTTCAGAACGTTCCAACCCGCACCTGTAAACAGAGCTTCTAACTCTTGAATAATCTTTCCGTTTCCGCGTACCGGGCCATCAAGGCGTTGTAGATTGCAATTAATAACGAAAGTTAAGTTATCGAGATTCTCGCGCGCAGCCAGCGTTAGCGCGGAAACGCTCTCTGGCTCATCCATCTCGCCGTCACCAAGGAATGCCCAGATGTGTTGTTGCGAGGTGTCTTTAATTCCACGATTCTGTAAATAGCGATTGAAGCGCGCTTGATAAATTGCATTAATCGGACCAAGTCCCATCGATACCGTTGGAAATTCCCAGAACTCTGGCATCAACCTCGGGTGCGGATATGAAGATAAACCACCGCCAGGATGAGAGAGTTCCTGTCTAAATCCATCTAGTTGATGTTCGGTAAATCGTCCTTCTAAATATGCGCGTGCATACATTCCGGGCGATGCATGTCCTTGGTAGAAGATTTGATCGCCGCCACCCGGATGCTCTTTGCCTTTGAAGAAATGATTGAAACCAACTTCATATAACGCCGCAGATGATGCAAATGTTGAGATGTGACCACCAACGCCTACCCCTGGACGCTGAGCGCGATGAACCATGATCGCTGCGTTCCATCGAACATACGCGCGGATTCTTCGCTCTAGAAATTCATCGCCGGGAAATTTCGGTTCTTCCTCGGGCGGAATTGTGTTCATGTAATCGGTTACTCGAAGATTAGGAAGCCCAATATCTTTATCATGCGCTTCGCGTAGCAGTGAGAGCATCAAATAACGCGCGCGAACCGGACCAGCATTTTTTAGAAGGGCGTCAAGGGATGCGAGCCATTCCTGGGTCTCTTCCGGGTTGGTATCAACCAGCTGAGAGAGGTGGAGATCTTGGATCGAATGCGACTGCTCAAGGCTCACATCCCTATTCTTCCGCGTAATGGCGATAGGGCGAAATCGAAAGCCGAGGCTAAGTTGCGTAACTCCCTCTCAAAGTGTGGACTTATCTCACTCGCATTCGAAAGGAGAGGTCATTGAGCACCCCGGCGGGGTCGGGCGTAGCAGCCCGGATGGGAATCCAATCTGGATTTCTAGTTCTTCAGCGGGGTTACGCTGATGATTCCGATTCGCAGTTAAGTAAAGAAGTTGCAGAAACTTCTGGCAATGAACTCCTTGATGAAGATTCCAGAGAAGTTGTCGACGCAGTCATAACTTGGTGGCGCGAGGACGATGGCGATCTTGTCGATGAACTAGTCGATTGTCTTACCTATCTAACAGATGGCGGACAAGTCTGGCTTCTTACACCCAAAGTTGGTCGCGAAGGACATGTCGAACCAAGTGATATTCAAGATGCGGCTCCAACGGCAGGGCTAAGCCTTACCTCAACTATGCAGGTTTCGAAAGACTGGAATGCGACCCGATTGGTCGCAAGGAAGAGCGGTAAGAAATGACAATAGCGGTTGGACAAGAGGCTCCAGATTTCGAACTAACTAATCAAAATGGCGAAAAAGTAAAGCTCTCATCTTTTCGCGGAAATAAAAATGTCGTCGTAGTTTTTTATCCATTTGCCTTCACCGGAACATGCACCGGGGAACTCTGTGCGCTTCGAGATGACATATCTATTTTTCAGAACGACAAGGTTCAATTATTAGCAATCTCGTGCGATGCTGCTTACTCACTCAAAGTTTTTGCCGAAAAAGAGGGTTATCAATTTCCACTTCTCTCTGATTTCTGGCCACATGGTGAAATTGCGAAAAAGTACGGCGTCTTTAACGAAGAACGCGGACTTGCACTTCGTGGAACATTCATCATTGATAAATCCGGCATCGTTCGCTGGAGCGTTGTAAATAGCCCAGCAGAAGCGCGAAATCTTGCTGATTACAAGAGTGCGCTAGCCTCGTTATAGACTTCCACAATCAGGGCGCTTAGCTCAGCGGTAGAGCGGCTCGTTTACACCGAGTAGGTCGGGGGTTCAAAACCCTCAGCGCCCACAACCGCTTCCCACTTAAAGGTTTTGTGCGTCCTTCAATATGTATGGAATTGCTACATTCGTATAAAAAGTGTCAATCTCCATCCCGAACAAAGATGCGAATTCTTTTCGCCAATCATTATCTTTACTCTTTATCCACCACTGCACAAATTTTTCATGCCCATGTTCTGCAATAAGTATTTCTGTCATTATCGAGCCTGCACCATATCCTAGCTTCAGTGGTTCAGCACAAACTCTGAAATCTGACTCAGATTTTCTCAATAGATCTAAGAGCTCTGTTTCGGATTTCCCAGCTAAGGCTTTCTTCAAATTCATCATCTCTAACCAATATTTTCTGAGTTCCGCGTACTCGACTTCAGAGTTTCCTAATTGGCTTGCAGTAAGTGCGTTTCCATAAAATACGGCGGATCCCTCGGTTGACCAACATGGAATACGTCCATTACGAGCTCCTATAAGCCCAATCTGGATTACGTGAACATACTCATGGGTGATTGTACTTTTTACCCACGCTGGTTGCTGAGAATTATCTTTTGCAATTACAAAATATAATACTGAGTTAGTGGTCGGATTTTCGTCTGCATCAAAAATCATCATTTGCTTGTTATTTTGATTTTTTATTTGATCGTATCTCCACGGAGGAAGCGAATATGAGTGCTTCGCAAATTGCTCATTAAGCCAATCAGAGTCTCCCGGTAGGGCAATTGCCGCTGGTAGCACCACTTTAGGATCATAAAAATTACTCCAAAATTGAGCATTCTCCATGATAGTAGTTGGTAGTAATTCCACAAAAAGTTTATTTGAATCTTTTGCTATCGCTAATTCAATCTTTAGATTTGACTTTGTGGCATTAATGCGTTGTGCATTAATACTTTGCAAGGCCTTTGTTGCGGTTGCGGAGAGTTGTATTTTTTCAATTAGTTTGACTCTAAATCCAACCCCTGATGCTGAAAAACCCTGGGCTCCGACGGTATCAGACTGATATTTCCAAGGTTTTGGTAGCGGATCTTGATCC
>JAGWYB010000047.1 GCA_018969585.1 Actinomycetales bacterium
TTGTGACAAGAAGAAGTTCTACCACTCGTAATTTCATTAACGCGATATATGGCGAGAACACATCGCGAGATTACCCTGTAGATTGCGGACATGCGTATTCCGGTGAGATGGGCCATAGTCTTTGGGCTTCTCATTCAATGTATAGCGCCTTCATTTGCCGACGTTCAATCAGAATCCACAAAGTTGAAGCTCGAGAAAACAATTACTGGAGATATATCTCCGAAGTCAGTACAAGCATCAAAAACTGGATATGTGTCTGCGCACAACATGATGTATCGCCATTCGGTAACAATTTACGATGCGAATTCACTCGATTTGATTAAAACCATTCCTGATTCTGTAAAACTCTCGGATTATGGAGTAAGCGGTTATTCCGGAATTCATCGCGGCGCGCCCGTCGAAGGGGCATATTCACCTGACGGTAAATATCTCTACGTCACTAATTACGCCATGTACGGAAAAGGTTTTAATCGCGAAGGAACTGATATCTGTAATCCTTCCGATAAATACGACCGCTCATTTCTATATCGGATTGATACCTCAAATTGGAAAGTAAGCGCAATTTACAGAGTAGGCGTAGTCCCCAAAGTCGTCGATGTAACTCCGGATAATAAATATGTTCTCGTAACTAATTGGTGTTCTTATGATTTATCAATTATTTCTACAGCATCACAGAAAGTTGTTAAGACCATCAAGATTGGCGCTTATCCCCGTGGAATTACTGTCTCACAGGATTCCCGATTCGCTTATGTCGCCCAGATGGGTGGATCGGTGATTCATAAGATTGATCTCTCGACTTTCGAACGCGAGCTTCTCACCGTTGGTTCTAATCCACGTGCCATTGTTTTATCTCCCGATAATTTCACACTCTACGCAACGCTCAACAGTTCGGGTCGCGTCATTGCTTTCGATCTAGCATCGAAGAAAGTGATCAAGTCAGTTAAGACAGGTTCTGCTTCACGTAGTCTTGATATTGCATCCGACGGAACGGCTTTATATGTCGTGAATTACACCAGCGATACTGTTTCAAAAGTACGAACAAGTGACTTTAAAGTCTTACAAAAGATAAAAGCTTGTGACGAACCTATTGGTATAACTTACGAACCACTGCACAAACAAGTCTGGGTCGCCTGTTACGGCGGCGCCATAAAAGTCTTTAGTGATTCCCTTTCACAATAACCCCAAGTAAACGATCCATCGATGCTCGCGCGCGATTACGAGCGCCAAGGGTGGGTGTAATTCCATCAGCGAGAATTGCAAAAGCAAATTCTGTCTCCCCGTCATCGACGTAGCCCGCCATCGTCACGCTTCGATTTACCCACCCGGTTTTAGCATGCACATGACCGATTGCCTGTGGTGCAGTTTCAACAAAACGTTTTTGAAGCGTGCCCGTCAATCCACCGACAGGCATGCCGTCATAGATCGATTCGTATCGTGAGTTGTTTCGAATCTTCATCAAAAGTTCAACGAGTGTTTTGGCTGAGACTCGGTTAGCTTTAGAAAGACCGCTCCCGTCTTCCACTTTCAAACCAGTTGCGTCAACTCCAATTTCTTCAAGAGCGAGTTTGAAAGTCTTAGTCAACCCAGCAGGCGTTGTTTCGTAACCGATTTTTCGTGCCGCAGAATTCCCTAATCTGTTTGCCAGAGTGTTATCACTCCACATAATCGCAAACTTCACCATCTCCGATATTGGTAATGAGGTAAAGGACGCAACTTCATCCTTCGCTTTACCCGATACGGCATCCCCTTCTATCTTTTTAAATGTTGCGCGAATACCTTTGCTCTTAAGATTTATGTTGAGATCGTATTTATCTTTCTCGAAAATTCCTGTGTAGTAGATCGTAATCTTCTTTTTATTTTCAGTATTAGCTTTGGAGATTAGTGCTGGGAGAAATATCTGGCCGTTCTTCTTTGCGCGAGTCATATTGCTCGTCAACCACGGATCGAGAGTTCCTTTGATGATGAAAGTGCTGGCTTGGTCGGTGGAGTAAATCGTCGTGGAATAGGTCTTATCTGGTCCAACAAAATGTAGAACCGCGCTTGTGGAAATTAATTTCAGAACCGAAGCCGGAACCCGGAGCGATTCAGGTGAATTTTCTGCGATTACTTTCCCGTCATTGGGATTCATAATAAGTAAGCCTGGTGACGCTAATGATTTTGCACTGATGTACTTCTCTAGAGAATGGAGCGCATGACTGGGGATAGCTCCGAACACCAGCGTGACTGCAGTTAGTAGAGCGAGTAATCCCTTACGCACGTCGAAAGAGTACTAATCGATTCTGAGATATCGCCGCACCTAGAAGAACAATTAAGCCGCCGATGGGTTCATTCCACGTCAACGGTTCATTGAGAAAGAGCAAACCCATGACGACAGCGACTAACGGCGTTATGTAAGTGACGGTAGAGGCGATGGCGCTTCCCGCACCTTTGATGACATGAAAATTCCAGATATAGGCAAAACCGCTACCGAAGATTCCTAATGCAAGCATCGAAAGCAGAGGAATGGCTCGATATTCATCTTCTGCAATTCCATCGATGAGATAGAAGGGAACCAAAGTTATAGCCCCCATGATCAATTGCGTCGCAGCCAGAACTTCAGAAGGAAGTTGAAGTGGAATGACATACCGCTTCGAGTACGGAAAGGAGATTCCGTAACATAAAACAGCGGCCAAGAGCATGAGAATTGCCCATATTGGATTAGTTCCCACTCCATTCCAAATTCCAAATACCGTTGCGATTCCTAATGCGCCAATAATCAACCCAGAAATCTGATTCAAAGAAATCTTTTCATCGCGAAAAATAAGTAGCATCACCAGAAGAGTCATGAGCGGAGTTGTGGCGTTAATGATTCCGGCCAGAATTGATGTAACTTCGGTCTGGGCTTGAGCAAATAGAACTCCGGGTATTGAATTTAGTAATAATGAAACCACCCAGAGTTTGAACCAGATTCGCGGGTCGCTGGGAAGGCTGAGTTTTCTCATCTTGAG
>JAGWYB010000048.1 GCA_018969585.1 Actinomycetales bacterium
TCCCAAGCCTGCGCTTCTTAAAGAACTCTCTGAGTACATCAACTAACCATGATTAAACCCGGCGATCGCGGGGATGTTGTAACAGCAGTTACAAACACCTTGCATCGCCTTGGGTTGATTTCTGTTCCCACCGATACATTTACTGAGGACGTTGCTAGCGCCGTCCGCGCATTTCAACAAGAACGTGGGTTACGTGTAACGGGCGAGATTGATCTTGGTACGCACGCCGCAATCGAGGAAGCTCGTTGGAAACTAGGGGATCGTTCACTCAAGGTTGATTCACCGCCGATGCGCGGTGATGATGTTGCCGCACTTCAAAGCCGCTTAATTGATATGGGTTTTAATCCAGGACGCGTTGATGGAATTTATGGCGCAATTACTGAAAGTGCAGTTAAGGAATTCCAAAAATCTGTCGGAGTAACCATCGATGGTATTTGTGGTCCTGGCACAGTCATGTCGTTAATGCGTTTAATGCGCACTGTCACAGGAGGTGCCCCGACCCAACTTCGTGACCAAGCGGTTCGTGAAAAACGTGGACCGGCACTAGCCGATAAAGTAATTGTCCTTGACCCTAGTTCTCGAAGTGATATCGCAGAAACTGTTTATGACATCGCCCAGAAAATTGAAGGTCGCTTAATTGCACTAGGGGTTTCGGTTTTCTTAAGTCGTAGCGCTACCTCTAGTCCTAAGGAATCTGAGCGAATTCAATTAGCTAATTCCACCGACGCAGATTTGGTGGTCTCTTTAAGTATTGATAAATACAAGAATGCAAAAGCAGAAGGACTTTCTACATATTTTTACGGTAGTGAACTACATGGAATTCACTCCATTGTTGGTGAGAGATTTGCGACGATTGTGCAACGTGAACTTGTGGCAAGGACTGACTTACTTAATTCACGAACACATGCCAAGACTTGGGATTTGTTACGCCTCACAAAAGCTCCAACAGTTTTGTTAGAACTCGGATATAACACCAACCCAAAAGATGCATCACGTCTTGCAGATTCACACTTTCGTGATGTGATTGCCGAAGGATTGGTAGTAGCGATTCAACGTCTTTATCTTTCAGCAGAAGAAGATGCAAAAACCGGAACATTGCGGATTGAAGATCTCAGACGAGCGGGGATTAGAAGGTAATAATCTGCACCGAGCGAAGTAATCTGTATGGCAGAATTACACAATGACTTCGCAAGGAACATCTGACGGCGTCGAGCGTTTTCGCACCCACGCACCAGAAAATCTTCAAGAGCGTTTTGCGCATCGCGCTGCTCATATGAAACCCAGCGAAATCCGCTCACTGTTTGCGGTTGCTTCGCGTCCTGAGATTGTTTCACTTGCAGGGGGAATGCCTAACCTCACGGCAATCCCGATGGAAACAATGTCAGAAATTGTCGAGAAGTTAGTCCGCGAACACGGAATGGAAGCTCTGCAATATGGCAGCGGACAGGGCCATCCACGTTTGCGTGAACAAATCTGTGATGTTATGGCTTTGGAAGGTATACGAGCTAATCCCGATGATGTGCTTGTTACGACGGGTTCACAACAAGCTCTTGACTTAATCTCCCGCATTTTTATCGATCCAGGCGATGTTGTCCTTGTGGAAGCACCTTCATATGTAGGCGCTCTTGGAACTTTCTCGCAATATGAAGCAGATGTGGTGCATGTCCAAATGGATAACGACGGCTTAATCCCCGACGCGTTGCGTGACGCCATCAAAACTCTTCGTTATCAGGGGCGGAAAATAAAGTTCTTATATTTGATTCCTAATTATCAAAATCCTGCTGGAGTTCTCTTGCCTGCAGATCGCCGTACCGAGATTTTGGATATCTGCCGCGAAGAGAAGATCTTTATCGTTGAAGATAACCCTTATGGGCTTCTTGGTTTTGATCGTCCTTCACCTAACGCCATGCGCTCACAGGATTCAGAAAATGTCATTTATTTGGGTTCGTTCTCGAAGACGATCGTGCCTGGGTTTCGAATCGGTTGGGCTCTTGTGCCCCAAGCTCTTCGTGAAAAGTTAGTTATTGCCTCCGAATCATCGATTTTATGTCCCTCGAACTTCTCCCAGATGGCGATTTCAAGCTACCTTGCTAATCAACCTTGGCGGGACCAAATCGCTTCATTCTGCAAGCTTTATAAAGAACGGCGAGATGCGATGCTCGAATCCCTTGATGCGCATTTCCCAAAAGCTGCGACATGGACAAAGCCTCAAGGTGGTTTCTATGTCTGGGTTACTTTGCCACCAGAAATTGATACTAAAGCGATGATGCCTCGTGCCATTGTGGCCAAAGTTGCATATGTTCCTGGAACCGCTTTTTATGCAGATGGTTTTGGAAGTTGGTCAATGCGTCTTTCATATTGCTATCCAACTCCAGATCGCATCCGCCAAGGAATCGCAGCGCTAGGAAAAGTTGTGGAACAAGAAATGGAACGTCGCGGAGTACCGCAGATTAACTAATTACCCCAACAATACGTTGGAGATCTTGTCCGTCGGCATATTCAATAACGATCTTTCCGCCGTTTTTACCAGATTGAATATGAACTCGAGTATCAAGCGCGTCTTCTAGTTTCTCGACTAACTCTTGATATTTGCCTGCGCTGCGCGGTTTTGTTTTCTTATTCGAAACCTTAGTTCCAGCGCTTCCGAGCGCAATGAGTTCTTCTGTGGCCCGAACACTTAATCCTTCGTTGATAATCTTGTTTGCAAGGCGTTCCATCTCATCAGGATTGGCTAAACCAAGGAGCGCTCGAGCATGACCTGCGCTAAGAGTTCCGGCCGCCAATCTCTTCTGAACTGTTGGCGGGAGATTAAGAAGCCGTAGCGTGTTTGTGATGACGGGGCGAGATTTGCCAAGTTTGCTTGCAAGTTCATCGTGAGTAAATCCAAAATCAGTCAGCATTTGATTATA
>JAGWYB010000049.1 GCA_018969585.1 Actinomycetales bacterium
ACGCATTGCAGAAAATCAGCACCCTAAACTCTCAAGTCTTCAACTCAGTTCTGCACTCTTCGGCTTACGAGTACTTATTTCGATTAAAGAACTCCACTACTTCGCATTGGGTTGCGCTTTTCGCGGCCATCACGTTTTATGGAATTTTGATCTGTGTTGAAGCAGTGGGGTTATGGCGAGATTGGCATTGGGCCGAACGGCTCACCGTAATTTCTACAAGCGCCTTTTTACCTCTGGAGATCTGGGAACTGACTAGAGGATTCTCGGCATTAAAGGTGCTCGCATTTGTTTTCAACATTTTTGTCGTGTATTGGCTTTATACGAAAAAATGGCACCGGGAGTCAACATCTGAGATCACTCTTGAGCCTTAATCAATTCCGCGAGGCGATGCGCCAACACATAATGACCTTGTTCAGAGAGATGAACTCCGTCCATGAGGTAGTTCTCTGAGATCAAGAAATCAGAGTCGAGTTCGACCAGGGTCAAATTAGCCGGCGCATTTGAGTTGATTGCTGCGATGAACCGCTTGTAATAACGCTGATACATCTTTCGCTCCACAATGATGCGCATACTCTGGAGTGAGCGATGTTGTACCCAAATAATTCGAGAAGTCCGCTTTGAAGCGATTGCGATTACGGCTCGAACTTGATCCTCAATCTCACGAATCGAGACTTTCGGTCTATACGCCCCAGCAAAGAAGAGCAGGTATTTGATCATATTCCGGAATCGAAGCCGGATCTTTTTCTTCATCTTTACCGAAGGCGTGCCGCTATACGGCTTGGGCGGCTGATGAAATCCAAACTCATTATGGACTTGAAGGCCATACCTATAGCCGACTTTAACGAGAGCCAACGGCCAGCCAACAGATGTTCCAAAATGCAAAACTAGAACCTCGCATTCAGGAAGATTGCTTATAAGTTCTAGCGAGCGAACTAATGTCAAGCCTTTTTGAGAAGAGTGTTGGACTTCTGATTTTGGAATTAGTTCTCCAAGAAGAGTGGGCCATGCCCACTTCTCGTCAGGGAGTGCGAAGGCCGTTGTGGCCGAACCCCCCACTACGTTGATACGAATTAAATGATTCAAGTTGATATACCCCTTTAAATAAAAAAGCACCGATATGTGTGAAAGAAACATCGGATGCAGGCGGGGCATGTGCTCGTTGAACTTGAGGTAGCGAAGAAAGGAGCCAGGTTTCGGAAGGGGCGCGAGCGAGTGTTTCTCTAGCGCTGTGCTTAAGTTCGAATCCAAATTCTAAATTTCGATCTGGTGAAACATATTTCTTATAGTTCTTGTATAGATCATCTTTTGCTTTAAAGATTGGTTGAGTTTGATCGATTAATGGGCCCTCATCCATGACCTGCAGAGAAGGTCCGGCTTGTGCAAGGGCCCCGAGAGAATTCGAATATTGAATCTTTCCAACGTCTGTAAACGAAACCTGGGCGTTTGGGGCGCCCGTCGATTGGCGGGCAAAAATGGCCAAGGCGAAGAAAATTAGGATGGAAGTCCGCACTACACCTTTGCGCATAGTCACATAGTCCCACGAAAATCCCCAGAAAACTCGGATTATTCGGTTAATATTCGGGAAACTCACCGAGGGAGTAACAAGTCATTAGCACAGTAAACTATCTTCGTTACATCTCCTACGCCCTGTTCGCAATCGGTCTCATCAATCTTCGTTACCAATCAGGTGAGAGCAATCTTGCAACTCGAACGGTCATCATCGTAGGCACTGGAGTAGTCATATTTGGTTTAACTTTCTTTGAACCAGGCAAAAAATTGCTGTCAGGTAAAGTCGGTAAAACGATTGCTTGGATTATTGCCATTACCGCAACAATCTTCGCTATCTTAAATTAACCATTGGCATGGATCAGCTCGATCTCTCCACTCTCAAGAATCGATGGAATGAGGTCCTTGACCTACTAGAACGAGAAAATCGCATCGCGTGGCTGGCTTTTTTCGATGCAAGATTGGTAAGTCTTGATAACAACAACCTTAAATTGAGTTTTGCAGACGCTGAGAAACTCAGTGGCGCGCACGACTATTCATATGTAAGGAAAGACTCACACCGCGCTGCACTTGAAGCGGCCATAAAGAGCATATTTGGGATTTCGGTCGCCATAATTACCGAGTGATTCGCACCCGCACATTCATCCTGGGCGTGGTAGCCGCGCTGGCGGTTAGTCTTATTTCGCCGGCAAGCGCTGCGAATCCCACCTCTACTTTCTTTCTCGTTCAAACTCCATCTTTTCCCGAATACAAAGTAACTTTTCATGGAGTTATCAAGCCAAAAGTAAAGAATGCTGTCGTAAAGATCGATGTCCGACTCAACAATCAATGGATCGATACAAAATTACGAGCGCGATCAACATCTAGCGGTGCTTGGAAGGTCTCGGTTCGAGCCACAGCTTTAGAGAGCCAAGCGAGTTATCGAGCACAAGTTTCAATCGGGAAGAAAGTCATCACAACTAAATCGCGCACATTGAGCATCAAACAATCACCGGAATTAACCGCACCGGAGCAATTAATCGCGCTAACCGGGCCAGGCGGACGTATCCATGGAACCGATGTAAGCCGATGGCAGCATCCCGGAGATAAACCGATTGATTTCGTGAAAATGTATAACGCGGGAATCCGTTTCGTCATGATTAAAGCTTCTGATACCCGCGATGAAGCAGATGCGTTAGCTCTGAAATATCTTTTGATGGACCGCAACGCAGCTCAAGCAGCGGGTATCTATACCGGCTACTACCACTACACAATTCTTCCTAACACGACTGATCCTGACGCCGTCATTCGCGACGCTCAAGCTCAGGCACAGAAAGCTATTTGGCGACTTTCAAGTCTCGGTGGTTACACTGAAAGAGATCTGCCATACGCACTTGATCTGGAA
>JAGWYB010000050.1 GCA_018969585.1 Actinomycetales bacterium
TCCATTCATTATCGAATTGTTGAGGTGAGAAATATCCAGGCTCTTTTCCGAGGCGCCGACATTCTTCAAGCGCATCATTAACGTGGAAATCTCCAATCTTTCTAACTTCAGCGCCGAAAGCTTTTGAGATTGCAACTCGTTCTTCACTTAATCCGCTTGGCATTAATACCAACATCTTGTAACCCTTTACAGAAGCGACCATCGACATCGCGTTGCCCGTATTTCCCGAAGATGCTTCAACAATTGTGTCGCCCGGCTTAAGTAATCCTTCTTTCTCAGCGCGCTCAATCATGTACTTTGCAATACGCGCTTTAATTGATCCTGATGGATTTAAATATTCCATCTTTACCCAGATACCCTCGATTTCCATCATCGGCGTATTGCCGATTGCATCGAGGATGGTCTTCATGCTCTTGAGTTTATGGAAATACGCCCCAAAATACTATTTCTTTACGTAGCCCTTGGGGCATTTCCCTACAAATTGCTTGGTTTTTTTACCTTTAGCGTACGAAAATTACTGAGGTGTGCGATAGTTGAAATCTACAATTTTCAACTAACGCACACCTCTACCTTCTCGATAACTCCTAACGAAAGGAGATCAGGAGGTGTATATCGAGCGCCAATCGGCCACCTTCATGACGTACCACTGTCCTCCCTCGACGGCTAGTGGCAACCATGAAGCTGTAGGGTCTAGATCTGGGCGCGCTTTCACGGGGGTGGTATGAATTTGCGCCACATACATGTAATAGCTGGCAGTGTCTTTATTGTTCTTACGTAGTAAATCCGTAACATCAATAATTCCACTTGATTCTTCATCTTGAGTCATAAATTGTGTCGCACCATTTTCAAAATATTGGTTCTTGAATTTAGCAACTACTCCAACTTTTTGACTTTTGATGTTATACGCAACAATTCTTGCTACTAATGCATTGTTGCCTGGATCTTCTTGAATCAGAATATTTCCAGAAGTATCCACAGTTAAGTTATCTGGTTTGCTCAGGTATGGGGCTTCGCTGCCGTCGAGTAACATTTCAAGTGTTGCGCCCTTAGCAGGACTACTCACATCCTTAAAACGCAATCTCCAAAGGGCGCCACCATCTCTTGAAACTGTAGGCGTTGCGGGATTAGGTGCAGTTGCCGCCGAATCTTTGTTAGATTCTGTGGTTACGAAGTAGAAATCATTCGGCTTCTTTGGATCAAAATGTCCATCTTCAACGCGAGCAAATTCCATGCCAACTTCTCGTGCCTGATTATTCTGATTCAGTCCGGTTGCATTCCAATCTACTTTTTTAAAAGTAACGGGTGCCGGTTTGTTTTTGCCGATATTTGCTCGAAATGCATTGTCATTTGCAAGAGTTTCTGACGCTAAAACATATGCGGTTCCGTTATTCAACCCGGCTTTCTCAAACCACTCGCCAGAATTAGTTTTTGTGCCGCGATATATCCAGAGTTGGCTATCTGTGGCGCTACCATCTTCAAGTCCAATGATTACTGTTGACTTACTCTTAGTGTCCGCAGGAACTAAGTTCTCCCATGAAGATAAACCGATTCTTGGTAATTGAACTAGCTCGCCCTCCATATTCGACGCAAATGCTCTTGATTCATCTCCACCTTCTTCTCCCGCTAAGAAGACAGCTCCCTTAAAGCCGTAACCAGATGCAGAGTCATAAAAGAGATCGGCATCAGTAAGCGATGCCGAACAAAAACGATTTAACAATCTAGAGTGATTTTCCGTTCCGTATTGATCCTTCGCAGCCGCGCCAAATGGACCTTTGGGAACATTGGAATGTTCTTCTTTTGAATAATCGAACCAAGTAATCTTCTTAATGAAGTCAGACATTTCTTCTACTTCGCCTGACTTGATGTCATAAATAGCTTCGCTCATAAATGAACCACCGCTAGATCCTCCAGCAGAGTTTCGGCCCGCGGCTACAGAATTTGTTGCGCTCCACTCATGGTTCGTAATTAAGCGCAATTTTCCGTTTGCTAATTTTTCAGCTCCGAAACCATCCGGTATTCCTGGAACAATATAAGAGCCGACTAAATCACCAGCAGTAAGGAATGGCATCAATGTAACTTGCTCATTTGCACTTTCCATGTAAACAACTGTCGGTGCACCATAAGCAGGTGACCCAATAGCAAGAATTGCCAAGACTGCTGTAGCAATTTGATTTTTTCGCTGTTTTGCGAATGACATATTTTCCTCTCGAAAGTCAACTAGGGGAAGTCGAGCGAATTTGAATAAACTGTTTTGAACGCCCAGTGTTAATCAAGTAACTTTCGTAAGAAATGAAAGCAAATAAAAAACGCGACCTGGTAAATTTCAGGTCGCGTTTTTGAACGAGAGATGAATAATTATTGAATCGGAGCTGCGCCTTCGCGGGCGTAATTAGTATCAAGTTGAACACCAGGTCCCATTGTTGTTGATACAACTGCTTTGCGAATATAGCGGCCCTTTGAAGATCCTGGCTTAACGCGCATGATCTCATCGACCGCGGCGGCGTAGTTATCTGCAAGTTGTTCAGCGCTAAATGATGCTTTGCCGATTAGGAAGTGGAGATTGCAATCTTTATCAATACGGAATTCAATCTTTCCGCCCTTAATATCGGTAACAGCTTTAGCAACATCTGTTGTAACTGTTCCGGTCTTTGGATTTGGCATCAAACCGCGTGGTCCGAGAACCTTTCCAAGTCGACCGACCTTACCCATCAATTCTGGAGTTGAAACGACAGCGTCATAATCAAGACGGCCACCATTTACTTCTTCAATTAACTCATCGCCACCGACGATATCTGCGCCAGCTGCGCGCGCTTCATCTGCGCGAGGACCGGTTGCAAAAACAAGAACGCGTGCGGTCTTACCGGTTCCGTGTGGCAAGTTA
>JAGWYB010000020.1 GCA_018969585.1 Actinomycetales bacterium
GCTGGTAGCAAGGCCTCGCTTTTTAAGAACTGATTTCAATGCATGATAAATCTC
Organism: Actinomycetales bacterium; assembly: GCA_018969585.1. Taxonomy (GTDB): domain Bacteria; phylum Actinomycetota; class Actinomycetes; order Nanopelagicales; family Nanopelagicaceae; genus MAG-120802. The sequence goes on from JAGWYB010000020.1 coordinate 55, forward strand.
AGCGCCCCACTGTAGGGATTCACCAAAAGTTTGAGCGCCAATGGGCGCAATCATAAATTCTTGAATATCAACATTAGTATCTGCATGAGCTCCGCCATTGAGGATATTCATCATTGGAACCGGCAAAAGATTTGCATCAGATCCGCCAATAAATGTATAGAACGGTAATTTCTTCGAATTAGCTGCAGCTCTTGCAACTGCGAGAGAAACGCCAAGAATCGCATTCGCCCCCAGCTTTGATTTATTTTGCGTGCCATCAATTTCAATCATTAATTTATCTATTACTTGTTGCTCAAAAGGATTCTGGCCAACAACTCTCGGTGCGATTAATTTTTCGATATTCGCAGCAGCCTGACGGACTCCTTTTCCTAAATATCGCTCTCCGCCGTCACGTAACTCTGCAGCCTCAAAAGCTCCAGTGGAGGCGCCACTAGGAACAGCGGCTCTTCCGAAAGCGCCATCACTCAATGCAACGTCGACCTCTATCGTCGGATTTCCGCGAGAATCCAAAATCTCTCTCGCCTTTACAGATTTAATTGAAGTCATGGTCGCCGATTCTATCTCGAATCGTTTTTCTGTTCTTCAATAACTGCATCTCGGTATTTGAGAGCAGCGCTACGTAACGCTGATTCTGGGTCAATATCGGCTTTAACTGCCCCGGAAATCAATTGCAACAACTGTTCGCCGAGGGTCGTTTCATCTGATACTTCAATTGGTTCTGGAATGGAGAGACCATTTTTCTCGGCGCGTGAAATTAATTTTGTAGTGAGCGAAAGCGCCGGCTGTCCTAATGGGACTCCGGCATCAAAAGTTGTCCGCCCCTTCTCTTCATTCTTAATCTTCTCCCAATTACGTAGCACCTCAGCGCTTGATTCCACTTTGGTATCTGCAAATACATGGGGATGACGCGAAATCAACTTATCCGCAACAGCTGCCGCTACATCGTCGATATTAAATGGCGCATCTATATGCTCCTCGGCAATTCGAGAATGAAAATAGACTTGAAGCAAGAGATCGCCGAGTTCTTCCTTAAGATCATCCCGATTTCCAGTCTCAACGGCTTCAATAAATTCGTAAGATTCTTCTAATTGGTATTTGATTAAGCTTTCATGAGTTTGTTCGGCATCCCATGGACAGCCGCCTGGTGACCTGAGTCGATTCATCACCTCAACAAGACGGATGAGATTCTCATACGCCATAAAAACTACTTGTTCGTTACTGCGTCACCCGCAGGTTCAGTTCCGATAACTGAGATTGTGGCCGGATCCCAAATGCCATAACGAGGATTTACGACAACCTTTAGCTCATCGGATTTACGAGTCACTAATGTTTGAATCGCTTGATTAATAGTCGCATCATCGGCGCCAGACTCGGCGAGAGTAGTTCCAATTTTTCGCAAAATTAAATCTCTTCGAAGCACATCGTTTAGGGCTTCTGGTGCAATTGAGGCGTTTACCAAAACTTCTGGAAGCCTCGGTTCGCCACCAATGCTTCCGTAAATCTCTAGGCGATAAGCCTCTAAATCAGATTTTGAAACTGCAATATCCGTATCTTTGGCAATCTCATCCAAAATGATATTTGAGATCAAAAAGGCGAGTTGAGAACGCGCCAATACATCGCCGCTCTCTAAGCGCATTTGTGAGGTATCGAATTTCAACCGTTCGGCAAGAATCGCATCAACTCTGCCTTGCAGGGTTTCCAATTTAATTTCAGTAGTGCCCACGGTCGCAGCTGAATCCATTCGAGCGCAGCCGGTAAGAAGTAAAACCAAGCTAGCGAATAGAAGAATTAGTTTTTTCACGCCTTAACCTCTCTTGACTTCAGCTGGGCCAAGACCTCGCTTACCCATTCCAAGACCGAAGTATCTCCTATTTCAGAACTATCTTTAGACCAAGCGGCAACCGCTGGGCGGGCAACCAAGAGGGTCTTCGTCACAGATTTGTATATAGATCCTGGATATATTCGCTCCATCTTAAGTTGCAGAGATTCACTAATTACTATCGGCGAAATACGAAGATGGCGTCCATGGATTGCTAAATCAGAAATCTCCAGACTCTTCGCCACAATTCTAATTTTTGCAATTTCCAATAAACGACTTGCCGCTTCGGGAAGTTCTCCAAATCTATCTTGTAGCTCCTCGGCAATATTGTCGATCTCTTTAAACTCTTTTGCATCGGCCAATCTGCGATAAATATCAAGTCGCAATCGATCTGCTGGTACATAATCCGTCGAGAGATGTGCGGTGACTGGTAGTTCTACTTTGCACTCTCGCTCTTCGATTCCATCATCGATCAAGCCGCGCTTATATTCATTGACCGCTTCGCCCACCATACGCATATACAAATCAAATCCAACATCGGCGATATGTCCCGATTGTTCTCCTCCGAGTAGATTTCCCGCACCTCTAATTTCAAGATCTTTTAACGCAACGCGCATGCCAGAACCTAATTCCGTATTTAACGCAATCGTGTTTAGTCTCTCCAAAGCTATCTCTGTTAAGGGGCGATCACTCGGGTATAGAAAATATGCATAGGCTCGCTCCCGACTTCTGCCAACTCGACCCCTTAATTGATGCAATTGAGAGAGACCAAACTTGTCCGCTCGCTCAACAATCAAAGTATTGGCATTTGCGACATCTATTCCGTTCTCCACTATCGTCGTACAAACTAAAACATCATATTCGCGATTCCAGAATGCAAGTACAACTTGTTCTAAAGTGCTCTCGTTCATCTGGCCGTGAGCAGTTGCAATCCGAGCCTCCGGAATTAATCTCCGTAATCGAGCCGCGACTTCATCAATACTTTCTACTCGATTATGGATGTAGAAAACTTGACCATCTCGTAATAACTCTCTATGAATAGCAGCAACTACCTGTTTATCGTCTTGTGGGCCGACATATGTAAGAACTGGGTGTCGCTCCTCGGGCGGAGTAGTAATTGTGGACATCTCCCGAATTCCAGTAATCGCCATCTCTAGCGTTCTTGGTATTGGGGTGGCCGACATAGCCAATACATCGACCGTTGTACGTAGCTTTTTCAATCGCTCTTTATGCTCGACGCCAAAGCGCTGCTCTTCATCGACAATTATCAATCCCAAATCACGAAACTTTATATCGTCAGAGAGTAATCGGTGGGTACCGATAACAACGTCAACGGTTCCATCGGCAATTCCCTTTAACGTCTCGGTTATTTCTTTATTAGTATTAAATCGAGAGAGTGAATTAACTCGAATTGGAAATCCCGAGTAACGTTCGGTAAATGTTGCCAAGTGTTGCTGCACGAGCAGCGTTGTGGGAACCAAAATTGCAACTTGCTTTCCATCCTGAACCGCTTTAAATGCCGAGCGCACTGCGATTTCTGTCTTTCCATAACCCACATCTCCACAGACAATTCGATCCATGGGATACGGTTTTTCCATATCTTGTTTCACTTCTTCAACAGTCACTAATTGATCTGCAGTTTCTACATATTCAAAAGAATCTTCCAATTCTCTCTGCCATGGCGTATCGGGCGCGAAGGCATATCCCGGAAGGCTGGTTCGTGCGGCGTAAAGCCGAATTAATTCTCCAGCTATCTCTTTAACTGCTTTCTTAGCGCGCGCCTTACTTCTTATCCATTCACCGCCGCCAATTTTGTGGAGCGTTGGTGTTTCACCACCAATATATGAAGTGACTAAATCTAATGAGTCAGTCGGAACAAAGATGCGGTCTGCGGGCTGGCCACGTTTAGATGGCGCGTATTCAATTACTACATACTCTCGTTCTACGCCTAAAACCTTTCGTTTTATCAACTCCTGATATCTGCCAATTCCGTGAATTTCGTGAACCACATAGTCGCCGCGTTTTAGCTCTAACGGATCTATCGCTTTCTTCCTGCGAGTTGGCATCTTTGCGGAAGCGCGTCGGTCGCGCATACTAGTGATATCTGATTCCGTGAGAAGTAAGACTCGATTAACGAGATCTTCGTAGCCAAATTCGATAGGACTTTGAATAATGGAGACAATTTCAGTTTTCGGTGGTGAAGATATATCAGACATTATGCGAGCTGGAATATCTCCTTCGGAGAGAAGTTGTAGATATCTCTCAGTTAAACCGTGACCGTGAAATGAAAGAACGACTGATTTACTATCTTTAACAGCGATTCTTACATCCGAGAGTAATTTTTCGATATCTCCTCGATAGGAGGGCGCTTCGCGATATTGATCTAATTTGGCATCCTCCGCATCACCAAAGAGATTTAAGCTTCGCCAGCGAATTTTTTTCTTTTTCGCACTCTCTTCGACATCTGAGAGCGTCACATATCCAGCCCGCTGTAACTCACTTCTTAAAGGAACGTTGCCGTCTAGAGCAGCGTTTGACCAGGCTGCTTCTAGAAATTCTTCACTGGTCTTAATTAAATCGAGTGAGCGATTACGAATACGCTCATCTTCCAAAAGAATTACTTCATACGAATCATCTAGAAAATCGACTAAGAGTTTAGTTTCAGGATGTAGCGCACCGACAATTGATTCCATGCCTGGTGGGTAAATACCCTCTGAAATTTTGCTGCACATCTCATGCAGTTCCGGGTATCGACTGAGAAGCGTTTCGGCTCGGCTCCTAACCTCATTATCAATTAACAATTCTCTTCCCGGGAGGATCGAAACTAGACCCGCTTCTTCTTGAAAAGTCCGCTGGTTGGAAACCTCGAAACTTCTAATCTCTTCAATTTCATCACCGAAAAATTCAACACGTACTGGGTAATCACGTCCGGTTGGAAAAATATCAATAATGCCGCCTCTGACGGCAAATTCGCCTCTCCGCTCGACCATATCTACTCGTGCATAAGCCCGTTCAACCAAAGTTCGCACTAATTCTTCAAATTTAAAGCGTGCTCCTTTTCGTAATTCCAGCGGCGGCTTTTCCAAGACATTTGAAATTATTGGCTGAACCAATGCACGTATGGGAACTACCAGTATCGGAAAATTTCGTATGGAGTGCAGAACTTCGATACGGCGCGAGATTGTGTCTCCGTTTGGACTTAACTTTTCGTGGGGCAAGGTTTCCCACGCAGGAAATTCCGTAGCGCCAACTACATACGAAGAAATTTCACGGACCAGCTCCGCGCTTCGTTTACTTGAATGAGTAACTACTACCAATTTCTTCTCTTGAGAACGTTTCGCAATTAACTGTGAAAAAAGCGGAGCCGGCGCGATCAATACATCGCTCTCCTCAAGATTGTTTATGGTTTTGCTAGATGGCGCAATTAGCCCACTTAATCTGGACATACTCGCCTCCAAACGCCAATTGGCCCCGCTCCTTAATTGGGAGGGGGCTAGCAATAGAAATCTTAATCAATTTAAGACAAGGTTACTAACTGGGTTACTGACTGGGTTACTAACTGGAGAGTGGAATTTGGACTAAAACTCTAAAACCGAATAACTCAGAAGGGGAATCTGAGATGGAAGGATTCCCAGATTCCCCTTCGATCGATTAGGAGATGGAATTAATTAATTACTTGCTGCTGGTTTAACTGGTTTAACTGGCTTAACTGGTTTAGCAGGAACTGTTGCAAGTGCTGCTGCTTTAGCTGCCTTGAACGCGTTCTTAGCTTCTTCTAGCGCCTCCGGAGTTGCTGCGCTTTCTTTTGCCGCGACGTAAGTAGCCTTTGCCGCTTTAATCTGCGCAGAAGCCGCCTGCTTTGCTGTTTTATACGCACCCATCGCACTTTTAAAAGCTGATTTCTCAGCCTTAAAAGTAGTTTTCTCTGGAGTGGTAGTCGTATCAGCAACTGCATGAGGATTTAGCATTATGGCAAGAGCAAAAGTTAGCGCTGCAATAATTTTCTTCATTTGGACCTTTCTATCGTCGACTCTCGACGAACAACCCAAACATAACTTTCAATCTTGCGAAAACTTTGTGATTCTTCTATTGGAATCTATGGACTTAGTAATTAATTCTGAAACGGAAGAGGTTGGACTGTAGGCAATTCTTGAACCTTACGATCACGTTCTAAAGTTGCAGCAGCAATTCCTGCGTCCTTCTTAGATTTATTAGATAGGTTTAATTCTTTGGAATCAGGCACGCGAGGATATGTGATTTTTAGTTGTCGAATTGTATTTTTGAAGTCCCGATTTATTGCCTTAATGCATAGTTTTAGGTGCTTATCAGTTCTCTTCTTCAATTTCTCGAGTGTTCGTCGATCTTGCTCATTAATTGAAGAACTTTGTGGGTAATTTTTTAATGTTTCGTTATATTCAATTGTGAAGTTCTGGCAATCGATTTCTGCGTGTGAAATTGAGGCGGTAGGAAAAGATATAGCTAGCGCAAGCATCATGGACTTGATGAAGAATCTCACGGCGTAACTCTCTCACCTTACTTTGTGAATTCCTTGTGAAGTTCTCGTTTTTTGCTACGTAATCCCAATCTGAGGCATATCCTCCGCATATGTCTCAGAAGATATTGGTTGTGGACGATGAACCCAATATCCGCTCGTTACTAGGTGAAACTCTTCGTATCGCCGGCTTTGATCCAACTCTGGCTCCCGATGGCCAGGCTGCAATAAATCTGCTGCGAAGCCAAAACTTCAATTTAGTTCTCCTCGATATAAATATGCCTCGCATGTCTGGTTTTGAAACTCTGCAACAAGTCCGATCATTTCTACCTTTAATACCGGTTATTGTTATCTCAGCGCGCCAAGAAAAAGTTGATGTTATTCAAGGTTTTCGCGTCGGAGCCGATGATTACATTTCCAAGCCCTTCGACCTCGAAGAATTAATAATGAGGGTGCATTCGGTTCTCCGCCGCTCAAATCCCACCCTAGTGAGCGAGTTGCTAAAGGTCGGCCCAATAACGCTTTCCGAGGATACGCACGAAGCTACCTTTAAGAATGAACTAATTGAACTCTCTAAAACTGAATTTCGATTACTTCAGTATCTAATGGAAAATGCCGGAAGAGTCGTAAGTAAAGATCGCTTATTAGATGCGATCTGGGGTTACGATTTTCAAACCACTACAACCGTCGTAGATACTTACATTTCCTACTTGAGAAAGAAATTACATAAGGAGGGATTTGAAGGTATCAAGACAATCCGTGGTGTTGGATTCCAATTGAAGGCTGACTAGTGCAACTACAGAAAAGGCTAACATTATTTACTCTTTCTTTAATTGCGATTGTTTCACTCTCACTCGGCATCACTTTAATTGAAACTTCTCATAGCGACGCATTACAACGGACTGATAACGCCTTACTAAGTATTAAGCAATCAATTGATGAATCTTCTAATGATAAATTAACTACAGCGCTAACTCTCGTTAAAACAAATCCAATTTCACCAAGTCTGATTCTTCTCGATGACAGCTACGACAGCACTGTAATTTTCGATCCTTCAGATGAGGAAAAGGAGATAGACCTAACCGGTATAAAAATTTCGACAGAAGGAAAAATTGAAAATATTCCCAAGGGTTACCGAGCAACAGTAAATTTGATTGAAGGCGACTCTATTTTACTAATATTGAAAAGCGTATCTGACTTAGATTCGCAAAGAACTACTAATTATTTCTACTTATTGATTTTTGCTCTCGTAAGTATTGTGCTCTCTCAAATAATTCTTCGTAGACTTATATCTAGAGATATTTCCCGAGAATCCGAAACTATTCGGCTTCAAGAGAAGTTGAGCTATGAGACCGAAAAGCGTGAGATGCTCCTAGACTTTATATCTGATGCGTCCCATGAATTGCGTACTCCCCTGACAATCATCAAGGGGTATCTCTCGCTTGCTAACCGAGGATCGAAAGTAACGGAGTCTGAAATTCTCAGTAAATTAAATGAAGAATCATCCAGGCTTGAGAAGAATATCGAGAGCCTGCTTACTGTTTTAGAGTTTGAATCTTTACCCGAAAACTTAATGGAACCGATAGATCTCTCTAAATTAGTTTTAAATGAATTCAATTCATTTAAAAGATTTGACAATTCTCGAGAAACGGAGATATCGGTCATTGAAGGGATTTTTGTTCGTGCCAACGAAGAATTACTTTTAAAACTTGTAAGAAATGCACTTCTAAACGTATCTCGCCATGCGCCCAAAAACGCTAAAGCTTTACTTAAATTAGTGGAAACATCGAAAGGCGCCGTGGTTAGTATTGAAGATTCTGGGCCCTTAAATAGCGATCAAAGTCTGCAGATTGCGGATTATGTGCAACGGTTTAATAGTAATAGATCATTTGAGAAGGGCGGATCAGGACTTGGATTCAGCATCATGAATTCAGCGATAAAGAAGATTGGTGGTCGTCTCAATATTTTTAAGTCGGAGCTAGGCGGGCTCGGTGTGAGTATGGAATTTCCGACTTCAAACGCTTCTCAAGTCAAGAATTAAAGCGAGTTTGCGCGATATCTAACCCATCTGTAATCAGGGCTTCGACTGCGCTGGCACCTTTACTTACAAAATCTTCGAGCGCTCCCCGTTCTTGCGAACTAAAGGGTTTCAAGACGAAATCAGCTGGATCTTGCGCGCCAATCGGTCGGCCGATTCCCATTCGGATTCTGAAGTAATCAGAGCCAAATATCTTAGTTATGCTTTTTAAGCCATTATGGCCGTTGTCGCCACCGCCAATCTTTAATCTAATTGCTGCAAACGGAATATCAAGCTCATCGTGAATGGCAATTAGATGATCTGGCTTAACCTTGAAGTAATCTGCGAGAGATTTCGTTGGCCCACCGGATTCGTTCATATAGCACCGCAATTTTGCGGCAACGATTGCAGTTCCGTTGATTTTGAATTCAGCTATATCGGCACGCGACTTATGGCTGGTGAATTTTGCGCTATTTGAATTTGCTAGTTGGGAAATAACCATCGCCCCAATATTGTGGCGAGTGCGTTCATATTCAGCGCCAGGATTGCCGAGGCCAACAACTAACCAACGTTCCTTCGAACGAAACATAAAGAAAGGTTAGTAGGAAGCGGTTACTTCTTGGCTTTAGCGTCAGCGCCGCCTTCAGCGGAGGCCGCGCCTTCAGCAGGAGCAGCGCCTTCACCTTCAGCAGGAGCTGCGCCTTCGCCTTCAGCAGGAGCTGCAACTGGAATGACCTCTTCCATCGCGGCACGAACTGATAGGTGAACAACAACCATCTTTGGATCGCTCTTAAGAATAATTCCTTCAGGTAGCACAACATCAGATGCCAACTTCGAATCGCCAGCCATTAAGCCGGTGAGATCTAGCTCTAGGAATTGTGGAATAGCTGTAACGTCAGCTTCAACCTCGATGGTGTTGTGAACGTGCTCGAGAATACCTTCTGGGTCATGCTTACCAGAGGCATGAACTGGAACATTAACAACAACGCGCTCACCGCGACGGACAATAATCAAATCAATATGTTCCAAAGTTCCTTTAAGTGGATTACGAACGATGGACTTCGGAAGAACTAATTCTTGTTTTTCGCCAAGATCAATATTTAGCAGAACGTTTGAGGTCTTAATCGCAACGCCAACTTCACGAGCCGGAAGTGAGATATGAGTCGGTTTCTCGCCATGACCATAGATAACTGCTGGCACTAAACCATCGCGTCGGATTCTGCGAGATGCGCCTTTACCGAATTCATTACGGAGCGCGCCTTGAATTGATACTTCTGCCATTGTCTTGCCTTTCGTCGATTACGGGGGCTACCCCTCGCCGTGGAGCGGAAGGTTACCGAGCCCAGCGGCTATTCGACAAATCGATCATTAACGTCGGATACGAACGAAAATCCGCCATCCGATAAGCGAAACTAGAGCGATTGCTACGTAATGCCAGAACCCAAGCGGAAAACGTGCGTGATCCGGCAGCGCGGGATCGATGTTCCCAGCACCTCTAGGTAATTCAATTGTTGCCACGACTCCGGCGTGATCTGAGGCAAAGCATTTTTTATTGCCGCAATCCCAAATAGATGAGCCATCTGGATAAACATTTCCAATCATTTTGGAACTTGAGTTGGCGTATACATTTTTTGTGAATACATAATCTAATCGATCAGTAAATCCGTATTGATTTCCATAACTCTTTGCAACAGCAGCGCGGTCTGGATCTGGACCATCCAACAGGGCGCCAGCGCCCCAAGAAAAGAATTTAGGATCTTTTGCATCTGGAGATGCATTCGCAAAACCAGCATCAATCATTGTTTGATAGGCATTACATTCACTAGCTCCTGAGATTGGACAAGCTTCGCTAACGACCGGCTGTAGGCCCGGGTTTGGCGCATCGATGGGACGAGGGTCGCGATAATCGGCATTGAAATCACCTAAAACAATTAGCGGCATTTTCGCGCTTGCTAGGTCTGAGACTAATTGACGCGCTTGAATCGCAGAATTTGGAACTTTGTTCTCATCCCAAATCGATTCTAAATGGGTTGAAACTACTCGAACAACAGAATCTGATACTTGATAATCAACCCAGGTATATCCGCGATAAATCTTCATAATGGTTGGGACAATCGAATAAATCTGATCGTATTCAGTATTTCCCACCTGTTTGATTGAGTCAGCAAGATCAGAGCGAACCAATATTGCATCGCCAATTGTGAAACCGCAGGCAGCGGTATCGCTATTGAAAATAGCGGGAAACACATCTGGATCTTTCACTTTGGTCAGGTAAGGAATTGCCGCGATTGAGTAGCCGGGGTTAAAAGCAGAAATGCCATTTGCGGTTGCTAATTCATAACTAACGCTTGTCACCTTTGTGGCATCTATAAATTGCTTTAGAAAATCAAAGACTACGATTTTTTCATCCCACAAGTTTTTCTTGCAGTACCACTGGGTTGCCTCTTGGATACCTATCAAATCAGGTTTTTCAGCTGCTGCCTCACCTGCTAACTTCAAAACGCGTTTATTGAAATCCGTTCTCTTTACCTGATCCCACATAAATTGGGCAGCGGCGGGGAAATTAGGGATTAGCTCAAGTGCGACTCCAACATCGGCACCAAGATATAAGTTTCTAGACATAACTGTTACTTGATAAGGCTCAGCCGACTTTGCAGTTGGTAATGGAAGCGCAATTAATGAGATTAAAGAAATCGCAAAAATGCGATTTAGTTTAGGCATGTCCATCAAAGAGACTCGTAACTGAGCCGTCTTCAAATACCTCTCGGATTGCACGAGCAATAAGTGGTGCGATTGAAAGCACCGTTAAATTTGGGAATCGTTTTTCATCTGGAATCGGCAAGGTATTAGCCACAACTACTTCGCTGACTTTTGAATTCACTAGTCGTTCTGCAGCTGGGCCTGAAAATACAGGGTGGGTTGCCGCGACCATAACTTCTTTAGCACCGTCGTTATAAAGCGCTTCGACCGCTTTTGTGATGGTGCCAGCAGTATCAATCATGTCGTCAATTACTACGCAGGTCTGACCTTTAACATCACCGACTACTCGACCGGTTACTGCTTCGTTCGGCAATCTTGGATCGCGCGTCTTATGAATAAAGGCAATCTGAGCCCCTCCCAAAATATCGCTCCAACGTTCAGCAACTCGAACTCTTCCCGAATCTGGCGAAACAATTGTTAATCGAGAGCGATCCACTTTTGAACCTACATAGTTCGCAAGAAGCGGCAGCGCATGTAAATGGTCGACCGGTCCATCGAAGAATCCTTGAATTTGAGCGGAATGCAGATCAACAGTCATCAATCGATCCGCACCAGCTGTTTTAAATAAATCTGCCATTAAACGCGCAGAAATAGGTTCTCGACCGCGATGCTTTTTATCTTGTCTTGCATAGCCATAGAAGGGAGCGATGACGGTAATTCTTTTTGCAGAGGCGCGCTTAAGCGCATCAACCATTATGAGTTGTTCCATAACCTGCTTATTCACAGGTGCTGAGTGGCTTTGGATTACGAAGGCATCACAGCCGCGAACGCTCTCTTCGAATCGAATAAAGATTTCACCGTTGGCAAAGTCATATGCAGAAGTTGGAGTAATTGGAACGCCAAGTTCGGCTCCGACCTCTTCGGCTAATTCGGGATATCCGCGTCCGGTAAATATACGAAGTCGCTTTTCGGAACTAAGGCGGAGTTCGCTACTCATTTTCCGTTCTCCTTCTTCTCGGCAGCTGCTGCGGACTTTGTACCTTTTCGCTTCTTCAATACCCAGCCAAGAATATTGACCTGTCGGGCTCTTCCTATGCCAAGCGCGCCCGCCGGCACGTCTTCATTTATTACAGAACCTGCGGCGGTATATGCCCCATCTCCGATTGAGACTGGGGCAATTAGCATCGAATCACTTCCGATTCGTACGTGATCACCGATTTTGGTCTCATGCTTTTCGACGCCGTCGTAATTAACAAAAACTGTGGCAGCGCCGATGTTGCTCTCTTTACCAATCTTGGCATCTCCAACATATGAAAGGTGTGGGACTTTAGAACCCGTGCCTACTTGGGCATTTTTCATTTCGACAAATGAACCAACTTTTACATCCCCGGCAAGGACCGTGCCGGCCCGTAGATGGGTAAATGGGCCAACTTTCGCGTTTTCACCGATCGAGCTTGATTCACAATGAGACTCAAATACTTTTGCGCCGCTCCCAACTACACAATCTATCAGTGTTGTCCGCGGTCCTATTACTGCGCCTGAGTTAATTCTGCTTTTTCCGGCAATAGCCGTTCCAGGTTCAATTCGCGTATCGGATTCGATTTCAACACTTAAATCAATCCACGTTGAGGATGGATCGACAATCGTTACTCCGCTTAACATCAAAGCTTCATTGATTCGATCTCTAAAAATTGCGGCAACATCGGCTAACTGTGATCGGTCATTAATGCCTAGGAATTCTGAAAAATCTTGAGCTTCAAATGTAGAAACTTTTTCACCTTTGCTTTTCAAAATAGCAATTACATCGGTGAGGTATTCCTCCCCTTGAGAATTTCCTTTTCCTAACTCCGAGAGAGCGCCTCTCAACTTAGATATATCAAATGCATAGATGCCTGAATTAATCTCGATGATTTCCCGTTCTTCAGGGCTAGCATCACGTTCTTCCACAATGCGAGTGAATTCATTTTTTTCACGCACAATTCGTCCGTATCCAGTTGGGTTCGGAACTTCGGTAGTAAGCACAGTTGCGGCTGCGCCCTGTTTTTTATGTTCCACAATTAAGGAGCGGAGCGTCTCTGTTGAAATTAAAGGCGTATCACCAGCGCAAACTAAAACAGTTCCCGAATCATCTTTAGTTAGCGCCCAGCGAACGGCGTCACCTGTTCCGCTACGAACTTCTTGAAGAATTGTTTTACTGCTTGGGTGGATTCGATTAAGTTCATTCTTTACTTCTTCCGCAGAAGCGCCAATTACAACTCTTAATTCTTTGCCTTCAAGTTTAGAAATTGCGGAGATAACGTGTTCTAAGAGTGTTGCGCCTGCGATTTTATGGAGAACTTTGGGGTGTGCTGATTTCATCCGAGTTCCCTCGCCAGCGGCGAGGACGATCACTAGATCGAGCTGGCTCAACACCCCACCTTTCCTAGCCATCTTCGAGAGTTAATTCTCTCGCAAAAATACCTAGCCCAATTACACAAAACTTTACTTCCGAAGCTCCTCCACCAGGTATCGATCCTGGACCCTGGGCTTCAAAGGCCCATGTGCTAGCCACTACACAATGGAGGAACCTGAATTCTATTAGGTTCTATCGGTAACTATGCGCGCGCCCGGAACCGGCCCTTGAGCGCGAACGACATTTCCGACCACGCCACTGGAAGTCAGGGCAACAACAAGGTCTAACGCATGCTCCTCATTCTCTGCCAAAAAAGCAACGGTTGGCCCTGATCCCGAAACAATGCCACCAAGAGCGCCGTAATCAATTCCAACATCAAGAATTAATCGGAGCGCTGGCTTTAATGAACATGCTGCTGGTTGTAAATCATTTACAAGTTTCTTACCGAGCGATTTCGCATCGCCATGAGTAAGTGACTGCAGTAGTTCATCGCTTACATGTGGCGCCGCAATATCCATGCCTTCGCGTAATCGATCGCACTCGCTGTATACGGCTGGTGTTGAAAGCCCCGAAGTAGATAGCGCGAGTACCCAGTAATAAGTACCTCTAGAAAGTACCGGAGTTATTCGATCGCCTCTTCCCGTTCCAATGGCCGTTCCTCCAGAAATCGTAAATGGCACATCAGCGCCAAGTTCAGCACCCAATTTCTCCATCTCATTTCTACTTAAGCCAAGTGAAAAAAGTGAATCAATTCCAACAATGGCCGCACCAGCATTTGCGCTACCTCCAGCCATGCCGCCAGCTATGGGAATTTCTTTCTTAATTTTGATTGCAACGCCAGATTCAATATCAAAGCGATCCATCATCAATTCCGCAGCTCGATAGGCAAGATTTTCTTTTCCTTCCGGAACACCAGCTTTGCCGCCACAGTCAATTGTTATCGCTCCGGATTCGATTGGAGTAAGAGTTAGTTCATCAAATAGTGAAACAGATTGAAAGACTGTAGCTAATTCGTGATAGCCATCTTTCTGTAGCGGACCGACCGAGAGTTGGAGATTGATCTTCCCCGGTACCCTCACAACCGCTTTATCAATCATGTCGTGAGCGTATTACTTGGACCGCTTAATCGCCTATCGGTAGCAAGCGGGCAATCGCAATAAAATCACTTAGCGAGAGTGATTCGCCGCGATCGGTGGGGTTAATGCCGATAGCGCTTAAGGCGCTCTCTGCTGCGCCGGAGGAACCAAATAACTCAGATAGCGCTGAGCGCAACATTTTTCTACGTTTACCAAAGGCTAAATCAATAACCTGAAAAGTAGCTTTTCGTAAACTTTCGCTGCGATCGACTGGTTCGAGGCGATGGAATGAGACCAAAGAAGAATCAACATTAGGAATCGGCCAGAAAACTTTTCGAGAAATTGAATCGGAAAGTTCCAATTTTGCCCACCAGGCAGCCTTTGCACTCGGTGCCCCATAATCCTTAGATCCGGGTCGCGCTGCTAATCGTTCTGCAACTTCGCTCTGCACCATAACGATTCCAGATTTGATATTTGGAAAATGCTCCAAAAAATAGAGTAAGACTGGGACTGAGATGTTATATGGAAGATTAGCAACCAACTTATTTACATCACTTGGTAGATTATTAAAATGTAAAGCATCTGTTTCAATAACTTCGAAGTTACTTGCGCCATGCTCTTTAAGAGTTATTGGCAGCCGCGCCGCCAGCCTGGAATCAATCTCTAGCGCCGTAACTTTTGCGCCACTCTCTAAAAGCGCAAGCGTCAATGAGCCAATTCCTGGACCGATTTCAACTACGTGATCTGAACTATTGACTTGGGCTAATCGAGCAATTTTTTGGCAAGTATTTGCATCAACGACAAAGTTTTGACCGAGTGATTTCTTTGGGTATAAATCCAATTCATCTGCAATTTTCCGAATTTCAATGGCGCCCAGCAGATTAATTGTCATTAAAATGGCCCAAAGATCCGATTGAGATTGTTGCTAATTGAACCGACTAACTCAACAAGATCATCGCCACGCTCGGCGGCCATAAAGCGCAAAATGTTGGGAATCTGGGACGGAGTATTTAAGGCGCCACGATGTGGCATGGGAGCCAAGAAAGGTGAATCAGTCTCAACCAGCAATTGGTGTGAAGGTACGAGTTTGAGCGCTTCTCTAAGTTGAGGCGCGTTTTTGAAAGTCACAGTTCCTGCAAAAGAGAGAATGTATCCCTTAGCAACACATTCACGTGCCATCTCAGCATCACCAGAGAAACAATGAAAGACAGTTCTATCTGGAGCTCCGACTTCATCCAAGGTGTCTAGAACTGCTCGATGCGCGTCTCGATCGTGAATTACTAAAGTTTTATCAAGATCTTTGGCCATTTGAATATGTCGTTTAAATGAATAACGCTGGCGGTCTTGTAATTCAGGTTCAGTTCTAAAGAAATCTAAACCAGTCTCACCAATTGCTCGCACTTTAGGATGTTTTGCAATTTCGGATATACGAGCTAGCTCAGATTCTAAATCTTCCACGACTGGAGCTTCGTTTGGATGGAGTGCAACAGCAGCAACTACATTTGGGAAAAGTTCGGCTAACCGCACACACCATTGGGATTGATCAGCTGAGTAGCCGACTTGAACTAAACGATCTATTCCA
Source organism: Actinomycetales bacterium (assembly GCA_018969585.1). Lineage (GTDB taxonomy): Bacteria > Actinomycetota > Actinomycetes > Nanopelagicales > Nanopelagicaceae > MAG-120802. The sequence continues at coordinate 16,133 of JAGWYB010000020.1, forward strand.
ACTGATTTCGCCTCAGCGATTACTTTCGCTATCTCGGGATGATCTGGTTCTGTATTGGTAACAATTTCTAAATGTGCATGGGAATCTCCGCATGGTACTGGCAGAGGCTCGGGTAGTGGCGCTGGCTTTCGATCAATATCGCGGTTATGTCGATCGGCCATGCCGATTATTTCTCCGTCTCTTCCAACCTGGGGAAGAGAATCTCACCTTTAGATGTCTTAGTACCAGGTTTTAGCTGTCCCCAATTAGAAGCTTGCGCGATAAAGTGCTTCTCAATTGGTCCGAGTGAAGATTCGGCTCCGAGTGAATTCCAAAGTTTCTTAGTTGAAATAGGCATAACCGGAAATAGCAGGACCGCTAAAGCGCGAAGGGATTCTGCGGTGTTATAAAGGATCGCATCTAACTCTTTCTTTCTGCTGGGATCTTTCGCAACTACCCAAGGTTCATTAGTGGTTACATAGCCATTTACTTCTTTACAGTAATCCATAATCGCATTGATTCCGGTTTGGAAATCAAGTGCACAGATTGCTTCGTCTGCGACAGATACTGTTTTGGTTAGCGATTTTGCCAACGTCTCAGCTTCGCTCTTCTCTGGAATTTTCCCATCGCAATACTTTTCTAGCATCGCCAATAATCTAGAGGCTAGATTTCCAAAATCATTAGCCAGTTCGCTTGTGTAGCGAGCAGCCATATCCTCCCAGGAAAAAGATCCATCATTTCCGAATGGAATTGCTCTCATAAAATAATAACGAAATGCATCAACACCAAAGTGAGACGTAATGTCAGCTGGCGAAATTCCGGTTAACTTACTCTTGCTCATCTTCTCGCCGCCTACCAATAACCAGCCATGCGCAAAAACTTTACGAGGAACTGGCAATCCCGCTGCCATCAACATCGCTGGCCAGATTACTGCGTGAAATCTCAGAATATCTTTTCCAACCAGATGGACATCGGCTGGCCAAGTCTTCGCAAAAAACTTTCCGCCGTCACTCTCTGGGGGATCGGTTAGACCTACGGCAGTTGCGTAATTCAAAAGGGCATCGAACCAGACATAAATTACTTGTTTTGTATCCCATGGAACTGGAATTCCCCAATCAAATGTTGATCGCGAAATCGATAAATCAGATACTCCACTTTCAAGAAATGATACGACCTCATTTCGTGCGCTCTCTGGTTCGCAAGCGCTGGGATTTTCTTTGTAATGCTTTAGTAACGGAGCCACAAATTCTGAGAGTTTGAAGAACCAATTAGTCTCACTAACCATCTCAACTGGCTTTGAATGAATTTTGCATTTACCTTCATCAAGGTCGCCCGGAAGTTTAAACTCCTCACAACCAACACAATATGGACCTTCATATTTGCCCTCGTAAATA
>JAGWYB010000051.1 GCA_018969585.1 Actinomycetales bacterium
GGGCTTAAACCTGTATCGAGGGTTCGAATCCCTCGGTCTCCGCCAGTTATAGTGAAACGCCCGCTGAAGTTAGCGGGCGTTTTGTTTTTGGGCGAAGCCAGCGATGTCCCTGCGGACATCAAGCGAGGGGTTGAAAGAAAGTGAGTGTCCCTTTCTTTCTCCCTTTCTTTCCTTTCTTTCTCAGCCCTTATCCTCCACCAAAGGCACATCCGTCAATGGCTCGGTGAGGCCGAGCATTGAACCCACTGTGCGCGTCGCAGCATTGCTTGCATCCAGCAAGGTCTCAGGAGCCAAGTGCGCATAACGCTGCGTGGTTTTCACTTGCGTGTGACCCAAAAGTTTCTGCACTTCACACAAGCTGCGCCCCGATTTAATCAACAAGGTCACAAACTTCAGCATCTGTTTCTAGACTTTCCCTGCCGATTCTAAAAAAGGTCGCGCGTCATCATGATGCAGATGGCGCCCGCATCTATGGGCGGTAATCGCGCGAAGTGCAAATAATCAGAGCATCTTCAAAAATACCTGACCGCAGTCGTCTCAAAAATACTCGTCCATGAACTATCTGGTGAGTTGCGTAACCGAAGACGCTGTTGTTGTCTAAGTTCCGACTAGCCCCATTCTGCTAAGTGTGAATCAAACCGAGAATGTGGTTGACATAACTCGATCATTCATCGGAATTCGCTGGATAGACGCAAGATTTCGATTTTTATTTTTGATGCGATTAAATTAATGGCTACTTATCGAATTTCTGACGCGGTTTCAAGTATTTCACCAACAGCTTATGCTGACCTGAGGCCCGGAAATGACCTGACTGTTTCAAATCTTTTGCCTGAGTTTGTTAAGAACCAAATAAAAGCTAAATCCGAGGCCGGAGATTTCCAACGAATAAGTATTGGTGATACATCGATTGTTACGGTATCTGTCGACTATGCAGGGTTGAAGTATCAATCCATCTATACCTACGATGGTATCTATTCTGCTACGCCTCGTTACGTTTCCAGCATAGGAAAAATCGGTAATCAAATTATTGTGGAATTTACTAACGTAAATATTAGCGTTGCTTACATGCTTTCAAGTGGTAGTACTATCGACACGATTTTTTCTGGGAACGATTTAATCTCTGGTACCAAAAACTCAGACTATCTTTGGGGGTATGCTGGCAATGACTCACTATTCGGGGGTTCGGGAAATGATTTTTTAAATGGTATGTCGGGAGCCGACTCTATTGATGGTGGTGACGGTATTGATACGGTCATTGTAGATAACAACAGCCAAGGTAGGTATCAGAAATTATCTAATGGTCACTGGAGTATTGATGGTGATGTCGTGACAAACGTTGAGCGGATTAAATTTTGGGATAAAGCAATTACGCTCGACATAAATGCGGCCGGATGTCAAGCTTACCGTATTTATAAAGCTGCCTTTGATCGAGCTCCTGATACGAAAGGCTTAGGATATTGGATTGCCCAAATGGATAAAGGTATGAATGTAGTCGAGGTGGCGGCTCGGTTCATCGATTCATCAGAGTTTAGATCGCTATATGGACAAAATCCAAGTCATACCGAATTTTTGACCAAGGTGTATGGCAACGTACTTGACCGAACGCCAGATGCTGTCGGGCTTCAGTGGTGGGTTAATGAAATGAAGAGTAACCCTGAAAAGTCATGGCAAAAGGTGCTTGCCGACTTCTCTGAGTCGGCAGAGAACCAAGCGAACGTGGCGCCGGTGATTGCAACTGGAATCACCTATGACCCATGGTCTTGAGACTTGTCGAGAAGTTATATAAGTATCCTGAAAAGCAAAGCGATCTTTTATTTTCATCCTCCGGTTTTCTAGAAATCATCCATGCCGAGGCCTGCGTCGGCAACCGCGTCATGAAAGTCGCTCTCATGAATAATCTGCAATTTATAACCGGTCTTCCGTAATGCCACGGCCTGCTCGACCTTTCTCCCATAGCAGGCGTAAGCCCAGCAGGGGTTGCCCGCAGCCCCAATCACCAGATAGTTAATCTTTTTTGAAATAATGTTGGCGATCTTACCGCCCAGCGCTAAAACCTGCTGCTCCATTTGCGATCGGGTATATTTTCGTGAGCTGCCAGTGAAAGAAAACACCGAGTCTTGAAAAAATATATCCGGACAAACAGCACACAATCCTACAAGCGAACCGTTTCTTTCGATGAGCGGTTCATCAATAGTTCTCTCTTCATGTAGCGAAATAAATTGCTGAAAAAATTCCTGTAACGTTTCGCGTTCATAATCAGAAATTAATTTATCAGCTAGTACGCCGGCTACCAAAGATTCGATTTCATCATATGGCCAAAGGGACTTTAAGTGTTGATTTTCATTGAGCCAGTCTGACAATCCTCTTAGCTCAAAATCGCTGATGAGTCTGTCTGATGCAATGCCACCAATGATGCCGTGCAGTTTCTGTAAATCATTAGTGATGTCATCAAAATATTGACCTTGATTGAGCTGATCACAAAGCCAAACTACGTCATCGTACTCATCTTGAGTAAATATATGATCTTCGAAAGCGGTTCTAAGTTTTGGTATGAGTTCTGTGAATGGATGGCGGTTAGCGAGATGCTGGTGCTCGTAAATCCACTGCTGCAGAAAACTGAGCTCTGACTGATTGATTATTTGGTCAATATTTATTCCCCGCAGCAGGCCGACCAACGTATTAACGGATCGCTCGATAATGGCTCGAGACATGTAGCTTAAATAGGGTATTTGATCGGGG
>JAGWYB010000052.1 GCA_018969585.1 Actinomycetales bacterium
GCAGCACGCGAGAAGTTAAAGATAAGTAGCGATCAATTGATGCTGCTCTTCGTTGGTCGAATCCAGCCGCATAAGGGCCCAGAAGTTCTGATTCGCGCCGTTGCAGAAATGTTAAGCCACACACCAGCTTTAAAATCCAAGTTACGTGCGGTGATTATGGGCGGGCCATCTGGAAATGGATCGAAAGAACCGGAACGTCTGGCTGGGCTTACTACTTTCCTTGGGGTAACAGAAAATATTATTTTTGTTCCACCTGTGCCACATGATGAGTTATCTGATTGGTATCGCGCCGCAGATTTAGTGTGCGTGCCTTCATACTCAGAATCATTTGGTTTAGTTGCGCTCGAAGCGCAAGCATGCGGAACTCCAGTTGTCGCAACTGCGGTGGGTGGACTTCGCGCCGCCGTCGCCGATGGAATTTCTGGAGTATTAGTCGATGGCCATAATCCCAAAGCCTGGTCGGCAACTTTGCAACGTCTCTTATTGGAGCCGGAACGAAGATTGTTATTGTCGATTGGCGCAATAAATCACTCTTCTAATTTCGGCTGGGATGCAACAGCGCGCGGCATTTTGGATGTTTATGACAAGGTGCTTTCGCGGGGCAGTAAAGCTCATTTAAGCGTGGTGTAACGATGAACCGCGCGATGGCTATCGCAACTATCGAAGAGTTTTTAGAATCCCATGAGATTGAACATGATCGAAACGATAATTCCTTCTTTTTAACGCTTCCCGGTGAGCGAAAACTCCAGACTCATTGCGCAATTGTTGTTGGCGATCACTCCGTAAGCATCAATGCCTTTGTGATTAGAAAGCCCGATGAAAATGTGGCAGAAGTCCATGAGTGGCTATTGAAGAAGAATGCCTCGATGTATTGCGTCGCTTTTGCGATTAATGAGATGGGCGATATCTATCTAGTTGGGCGGCTACCGTTCCATTCGATCTCAGAACAAGAGTTAGATCGCGTGATTGGTGCGGTTCTGCAGTATTCGGATTCATCTTTTAATCCGCTTTTAGAGATCGGATTTTCTAGCGCAATTCGACGTGAGTGGGCCTGGCGAGTATCACGCGGTGAATCGCTCGCTAATTTAAAGGCGTTCGAGCACTTAATCCGGTAACGAGTGAAAACCCGTAGAATTAAGGCATGTTGAAATTAATTCTCTTGCGTCATGGCGAGAGCGAGTGGAATGCCAAGAATCTCTTTACCGGATGGGTAGATGTAAGGCTTTCCACAAAGGGTGAGAGTGAAGCAAATCGCGGTGGTGAACTTTTAAAAGAGCGCGGCTTACTCCCAGATTTAGTTCATACCTCATTACTTCGACGTGCGATCCAGACCGCAAATATTGCGCTAGATGCCTGCGATCGACATTGGATCCCAGTGAAACGGAGTTGGCGGTTAAATGAACGGCATTACGGCGCACTTCAAGGAAAAGATAAAGCGCAGACACTTTCTAATTACGGTGAAGAGCAATTCAAGTTATGGCGAAGATCTTTTGATGTACCACCGCCACCTATCGATGACAACGATAAATTTAGCCAAGCTCTAGATCCAAGATATTCAGATTTAGGAAATGAGATGCCAAAAACGGAATGTCTAAAGGATGTTGTGGCTCGAATCTTGCCTTATTGGGAGAGCGAAATCGCCCCCGATTTGAAAGGTGGCGCTACGGTTCTGGTTGCAGCACACGGCAACTCGCTACGAGCTCTCGTTAAGCATCTTGATGGAATTTCAGATAGCGAAATTGCTGAATTAAATATCCCTACCGGAATACCTATGCTCTACAACCTGGATAAGAATTTAGATCCAATCGGAAAAGGTGAATATCTCGATCCGAAAGCTGCCGCGGCTGCTATTGAAGCCGTTGCAAACCAAGGAAAGCGTTAGTTAGAAGAGAATTTTCCAGTAACAAGGAAGTACACGCGACGAGCGACTGAGACTGCGTGGTCAGCAAATCGTTCGTAATAGCGACCAATTAGCGTGATATCGATAGCAGTTTCGGTTCCGTGTTTCCAATCATCTGAGAGCAAAGTTGTGAAGAGTTTACGGTGCAATTTATCCATCTCATCATCATCGCGCTCTAATTCAAGCGCTTGATCAATATCTCGCGAAGCAATAACAGCTCCCGCTTTATCGGAAATCGTCTTCGCAACTTTGCCCATCTCTTCAATAGTCAGGAGAAGTTCAGAGGGAACGGCAGCCCCGGGATGGCGAAGTCGCGTTATTTTTGCGACGTGATGGGCCATATCGCCCATACGTTCTAAGTCAGCGCTCATTCGCAGGGCGGTAACAAGTGCTCGTAAATCAGATGCGACAGGTTGTTGCCTTGCGATGATGTCAATGATGCGGGCATCTAAACCATGTTGTAAATCATCAACTCGATCATCAGCAGCGATAACTTCTTCCGCTTCGGCGAGATTTGCAGTCAAAAGCGCGTGAGTTGCTTTATCGATTGCGCCAGAGACAATCGTAGAGAGCTCAACGAGAGTAGCGGTCACTCCATCCAACTCATCTTGGAATGCGCTTCGTAACCAAGTCATTGGGTAAGGGTAATCGTTTTCTCAATAACCGTCAGTTTCCCTCATGAACGGAGCCTTTAGTACAAGTAAACAACGCGTGAATCGATGCGAAGTGACCCCAACAGCCGATTTTCGTACCATAGCGCTATGAGATTCCGCCGGGACGCAAGCGATCTGGATGAGCGGATAGAGATTCCTGAATTATTGACCAAGACTTTG
>JAGWYB010000021.1 GCA_018969585.1 Actinomycetales bacterium
TGGATTTGTGGTTTGGGAATAGACCTGACCAAGCCCACCAGTAGCAAGTACAACGGCGCGCGCCATAATCTGGCCAACGCCATCACGGCTTCCTTCACCGATCACATGAAGAGTTACGCCACAAACTCGACCGCTCTCACTCTTCAGCGCATCTAAAACCAGCGCATGTTCAATCACTTCAATTCCTTGATCGCGCGAAACCGCCGCAAGAAGTGCGCGCGAAACTTCGGCTCCGGTCGCATCGCCACCCGCATGAAGTATTCGATTTCTTAAGTGGCCACCTTCGCGTGTTAACGCAATTTCACCCGTCTCTGATTTATCAAATACTGCGCCGCGAGCAATTAATTTACGGACTGCTTCTGGTCCTTCACTTACCAATACTTTTACCGCTGGTAGATCGCACAATCCAGCACCTGCAACAAGAGTGTCTCTTTCATGTTGTTCTGGGGAATCACCTGGGCCAAGCGCGGCTGCGATACCGCCTTGCGCCCACTTGGTCGAACCCTCATCGACATATGACTTGGTAATAAGAATTACCGAGAGATTATGTGCTCGAATTTGTAGCGCGGTTGTGAGTCCAGCAACGCCAGAGCCAATTACGACTACATCAGCGGAGGTGCTCCAACCGGGAAGCGGGGCGCGTAATCTCATAGCCGCACCAAATTTTCATCTCGACTCAAAGTTAAAGCTGCATTATCAATTAATCGAATGCCTTCAATCCACCCAGCAACTATTGCGCGTGGATGAGTTGTATTCTCATCAGCGATTGCAAAAGTTTCGCTATCGATAATCTCCGCATAGTCAATCTTGAAATCAGAGTTTGCGAGTTCTTTATTTAGTTCTTGGCGCGCCTGTGCAATTGAATCCTTATTGTCTGCGGCTCGTAAAGCATTAGAAATTACCTTGGCCTCGCGAATTCCGGAATCACTTAACCGCATATTTCGGGATGACATCGCTAAACCAGATTCTTCGCGGATAGTAGGCGCGGCAATTATCGAAATTTCAGGATGTAACTTGGCGGTCATATCTTTAATTAAAAAGAGTTGCTGGAAATCTTTTTCGCCGAAAATTGCGTACTTGGGCTTAACCAATTCAAATAATCGATTAACAACGGTGAGAACGCCATCAAAGTGGCCCGGACGGCTCGCGCCCTCATAAAGTCTGCCGATATCTCCTGAAGAAATTTGTTTAGGAGATTCTGGATAGAGATCACTTACTTCAGGTCGCCATAAAATACTTGCTCCAGCATCGCGCGCTAGCGACTCATCTAGTTCTGGAGTCTTAGGATATTTTTCAAAGTCTTCGCTATTTTCAAATTGCAGAGGATTTATAAAGACGCTGATTGCGACATCATCGCAATATTGGCGAGCAATTTTTATAAGCGATTGATGGCCAGCATGAAGCGCGCCCATTGTCGGAACAAAGGCGCATGCGCTCGGTATCGCGCGTTGTATCTTCATTTTCTAGCTCCAGTCCGCTTGAGGTACCAGGCGCGCTAATTCTACTTCGCTTCTAGATTTGCGAGAAGTTGACGGATCGGACCGTGGCCCGAGAGCTCACCGTCTGGTTCGATTTCAAGCCAAGGAGCAAGGACAAAGCGACGCAGATGTGCCCTCGGATGAGGCAGCGTTAACTCCGGGCTCTCCATAAATAATCCGCCGTAATCAATAATGTCGATATCTATGGTGCGTGCAGCGTTTGGAAAACTGCGAAATCGCCCCATTTTATTTTCAATATCAGATAGGACTTTCATTAGGTCTAGCGGTCTTAAATCACTCTCCCCAATCAATACCGCGTTGATGTAATTAGGTTGCTTATCCGCAACGCCCACCGGTTCGGTTTCGATTAATTTAGATACTGATGTAACTTTTATTTGATCTCTTATCTGATCAATTGCTTCTGATATTTGGCGTTTGGGATCGCCCAGATTTGCTCCGAGCGCAATTACTGCTTTCATCGCTCGCTCTTGATAGTAACCGAGACATCTTTAAAGGGAATCGGAATCGGAGCATTTGGTTTGTGGACGGTCACTTCGACTGACTCAACCTTGGGAAAGTTTTCCAGAATTAACTCGCCAATTTCCTTAGCTAACTTCTCAATTAGATTTACTGAAGGTCCGGTAATTACTCGGTGCGCTAGTTTTGCTACCTCGGCATAATCAATTGTCTCCGCAAGATCATCACTCTCGGCCGCTTTTAGTAACTTCGCTTTCAGAATTACATCGACAATAAATTCTTGCTCTTCACTTTTTTCAGAGGGGAGAACGCCATGTTTGCCGCGACCGGAGATTCCAGTAATGGAAATCTTTTCACTCATATTTTTAGTTTATCTTTTAGCAAGCGCTTCGACTATAGCGATAGCGTCTCGATGTGGTTTTACCGAGTGAGTTCGAACTCCCCAGATACCTTGCTTAGCAAGCGCTGCGGTAAGCGCAATACTCGCTGACTCTCGTTGGTCAGGTTCACCGCCAACAAGTTCTCCGAGAAAACGTTTCCGAGAGGCGCCGACCAATATTGGATAACCAAGGAGCGCAAGGCGATCTAGATTCTTTAATAGCTCCCAATTGTGTTCACTAGTTTTAGCAAACCCAATACCGGGATCGATTATCAATTGTTCTGGATCAACGCCAGCTTCAATTGCAGAATTGATTCGCTCCTCTAACTCTTCTCGTACCTCTTTAATGACATCTTTATATAGCGCGTGTTCCGCCATAGTTTTCGAATGGCTCCGCCAATGCATAATCACATATTGAATATCTCGATTATTAGCTATCAATCTATACATCTTCTCATCAGCTAATCCACCACTCACATCGTTTACATATTTCACGCCGGCTTTAATCGCTTTTGCCGCAACCCCGCTGCGCATCGTGTCGATGGAGACTGGTACTCCAAGTTTCACAACCTCTTCCAAAACTGGCATCACTCGAGCCAACTCTTCTTCTTCGCTTACTCGCTCGGCTCCTGGTTTAGTTGATTCCCCACCAATATCAATAATGTCCACGCCTTCTTCAAGCATTTTATTAGCCCGAGATATTGCAGCATCAGTTGTGAAATGGCGGCCGCCGTCAGCAAATGAATCCGGGGTAACATTTAAAATCCCCATAACTAAAGTGCGCATTATTTTGTTGTAATTAGAGACATTGCTTCGGCGCGGGTTGCCGGATCGCGTAACATCCCTCTTACTGCGCTCGTAACGGTGCGCGCCTCAGATTTCTTAACTCCGCGCATCGACATACAGAGATGGACGCAATCAACAATAACAATCACGCCGCCCGGTTCTAGCGCTTCGACTAACGCATCTGCAATCTGAGTTGTTAATCGTTCTTGAACTTGCGGGCGTCTGGCAAATAAATCAACTAAGCGCGCGAGTTTTGAGATTCCGGTAACCCGCCCACTTTCACCAGGAATGTATCCAATATGCGCTTTGCCGTGAAAGGGAGTTAGGTGATGTTCGCAGTGTGAGAAAACTTCAATATCTTTAACGATCACTAACTCTTCATGGCCTAGATCAAACGAGGTTGTAAAAATGTCTTTCGGCTCTTGAAAGATTCCTTGAAAGTTTTCACGCATCGCTCGCGCTACTCGAGATGGTGTGTCCTTTAAACCTTCGCGATCTGGGTCTTCCCCAATTCCAAGAAGAATCTCTCGAACCGCGCGCGCAATTCGTTCTTCATCGAACTTGGCGCTCATTACGTTGTTTTCTTACGACGCTTCGTGGGTTCTGGTTCTGGAGTTGGTTCCACTTTTGGCTTTAGTGGAACCGGTGGAATGCGCGATGGGGCACGCGTTGCCGATCCTGTCCACGCCGGACGTTTTGGTCTAGATGCAACTCTCTTAAAGATAACTTCGATCTCTTCTTTCTGGAGCGTCTCTTTCTCGAGCAGCTCTTCAACTAGCGCATCGAGAATTGAGCGATTTTCAACGAGAATTTCATATGCCTCTTGGTGAGCATTTTCGATAAGAGAACGAATCTCACTATCAATCACACTTGCGAGATGCTCTGAGTAATCTCGCTGATGTCCGTAATCCCGTCCTAAGAATGGAGCGGAATCACTTGTGCCAAGTTTGATTGCACCCAATTTCTCAGTCATTCCATATTGAGTAACCATCGCACGCGCTAACGTGGTTGCTTTTTCAATGTCATTTGAGGCGCCAGTTGTTGGATCGTGGAAGACCAACTCTTCGGCAGCGCGTCCACCCATTGTGTACGCTAATTGATCAAGCATCTGGTTTCTAGTTGTTGAATATTTATCTTCATCCGGCAGCACCATGGTGTAACCAAGGGCGTGGCCACGCGGCATGATTGTAATTTTGTGAACCGGATCGGTATGTGGAAGCGCATGCGCAACTAGCGCATGACCGCCTTCGTGATATGCAGTAACTCTTCGCTCTTCCTCACTCATTAAGCGAGATTTCCGCTGCGGGCCAGCCATGACGCGATCGATCGCTTCATCAATATCATCGCGAGAGATAACTTTGCGATTCTGTCGGGCAGTTAATAGCGCAGCCTCATTTAATACATTAGCTAAATCAGCTCCGGTAAATCCAGGAGTTCTTCGCGCAAGCGCCCTCAAATCTAAATCTTTCTCTAACGGTTTATTCTTGGCATGAACTTTCATAATTGCCTCACGCCCTTTTACATCTGGGCGATCTAATGCAATCTGGCGATCAAAACGGCCGGGGCGAAGTAACGCTGGATCCAAAATATCTGGGCGATTTGTTGCCGCAATCAAAATCACTTGATCATGAGGTTCAAAGCCGTCCATCTCTACCAATAGTTGATTGAGAGTCTGTTCGCGTTCATCATGACCGCCACCCAGACCAGCACCGCGATGTCTACCTACGGCATCAATTTCATCAACAAATATGATTGAAGGCGCATTCTGTTTTGCTTGATTAAAGAGATCGCGAACTCGAGACGCTCCAACTCCCACAAACATTTCAACGAAATCAGATCCTGAAATTGTGTAGAACGGAACCTTTGCTTCACCAGCAACGGCACGTGCAAGTAGTGTTTTTCCAGTACCGGGAGGGCCAAAGAGCAGTACGCCCTTTGGAATCTTTGCGCCAATTTCTTGGTACTTCTTCGAATCGGCTAGAAAATCCTTGATCTCGCGGAATTCTTCGATTGCTTCATCGGCTCCAGCAACATCTGCAAAAGTAACTTGTGGAACTTCATTGGAATGCAACTTCGCTCGAGAACGGCCGAATGAAAATACTCGAGAGCCACCTTGGGATCTTCCCAAGATAAAGAGTAAGAGGAAGAAGATAAGAAGAATCGGTCCCAGAGTGAAAAGAATTGATACAAAGATATTTGTACGAGGAACTTCAACATTCCACTCTTTAGGCGGTGGGGATGCGCTCAATAAATCAATAAGTATTGGTTCTTGTCCACTTACATAAGATGCTTCGACTTTAGTGGCACCTTCTATAGCGCTACCTGGTTTTAAAACTAATCGAATTACTTGTTGGCGATCAACGATTGTTGCCTGCTCCACATCGCCCCGAGTGATTGCGCTCATTACTTGTGAAGTTTCCACCTTGGTGAATTGATTTCCGCCAGATGAAATCTGACCAACAAAGGTGACCACCACGATCGCCAACAAAATCCAGAAGAGTGGGCGACGTGTTAAGGGTTGTTGCGGCTTGCCTTTAACTGGCAACTTCGGCCGTTTGATTTGGAACTTCTTACTTGGTTTTTTCTCGGCCATTGCTACTCGTACATATGCTTCGCTAGAACGGCAATGAAGGGAAGGTTGCGATACTTCTCGTTGAAATCAAGTCCGTAACCAATAACAAAATCTTTCGGGATATCAAATCCAACATATTTAACATCTACTTTTACTACGGCTGATTCGGGCTTACGTAATACCGTCATGATTTCAACTGATCCCGCACCCCTTGATTTCAAGTTATTACTCAACCAATCTAAGGTCAATCCGGTATCAACGATATCTTCAATAATTAAAACATTCTTACCGGTGATATCTCGATCCAAATCTTTAAGGATGCGAACTACTCCGGAGGACTTTGTTCCTGAGCCATAAGAAGAAACTGCCATCCAATCAATCTCTACATGGCGATTCATATGGCGAGTAAGGTCAGCCATAACCATTATTGCGCCTTTTAAAACGCCGATTAGTAAGAGTTCTTTGCCAACGTAATCATTATCAATCTGCTTTGCAATCTCTTTTAATCGAGTCTGCAATTGCTCTTCGGTAATGATTACCTTTTCAATTTCACTCTTTACTGATTCGAGATCCACCTGCGACCTTTCTTATGGGGCGTTAAGAGAGCGAAAGTCTGCCCGAAATTCGCGCTACGGTCACACCGCCTGGAAGTGATACCGCTCCCTGCCCCTTCCACGCTGTGATTAGGGCCTCAACGGGCTCAATATGTTCGGAAGAAAGTGAGCCAACTGGGGCGCCAGCGTGATGAATCGCCAATCGGATTACTCGTGATCGAATCGCTCGCGGCAGCTTTGATAATTCTTCGACATCTAAATTCTTGGGGTCGAATTTCGTGAAAACGCTATTTGCCCATTCATCAAGTGCATCAGCATCATCTCGAAGCAATTTTGCTGATCGAGATAGCGCATCTGAAACGCCAGGGCCAAGCTCACTTTCAAGAAGCGGCAGAACCTTTTCTCGAACTCTCACTCGTTTGAATTCTAAATCTTTATTATGTGGATCGCTCCAATACTCAATTCCTAATTCAGTACAAGCGGCCTGGGTCTCAGATCTAGTGTTATTTAAAAACGGCCGGCGATAAACATCAATCCGCTTTGCCATTCCGGAAAGTGAGCGAGTCCCTGAACCTCGAGCTAAACCCAATAAAACTGTCTCTGCTTGATCATCTTTTGTGTGGCCCAAAAAGATTACTTTCGCATCTAACTCTTCCGCAATTTCAGAAAGGGCTTCATACCTTGCTCTTCGCGCTGAAGCTTCTGGTCCATCAACTGGAGTAACTTCGACGCGGCGAATTTCAACTCTTTCAAATCCCAATTTCTTAAGTGTTCTGCTCGCGGTTTCTGCGACTTCACCTGAGTTGGTTTGTAATTGGTGGTCAATAATTACTGGGATACAAACAATTGAAAGTGCATAGACTTCTTTTGAAAGCGCTGCCGCAAGGGCTAATGAATCAGCGCCACCAGATACCGCAACTAAGATCCGATCACCCGCCGATAGATCAGATAGCTCTTCTCGGACCGCTAGTCGCAATCGATAGAGCGGGGTCGCTTCAGCCATAGCAGCAGAGCGTAGTTACTACTAGACACGACCTCCATACGGCATCAAGCCTTTGATGCTGTAGATATTCGAGAAAAGTAAGCCTTTACCTTTTGAATTTGCTTCCCACATCATCCCGTTTCCAGCGTAGATGGTGATGTGGTGAATTGTGTTTACTGTTCCTTTATATGAGTAGAAGAGTAAATCGCCTGGAAGTAGTTGGTTTAACGGTACATGTTTCGTATAAGAGAAATAGAGTGAAGAGTTGAGTCGATCCCAATTTGGCCAACCAAGTCCGGCACTACGGTAAGCCGCATAAACCAGACCTGAACAATCAAATGCATCTGGTCCTTCAGACCCCCAGATATATGGTTTGCGCGCTTGTACCTGGCGCTTTGCAAAATCAACTGCTTTATCGCGCATCGCTTGATCAGATCTAAATGTGGTTCGGCCACGGAAACCGATATCAGGCCAGACTTTTGTGAAAACCTTTGTATCAATTGCAATCGAGGCATTTGCTTCTTCAAGTAAGGCAAGTTGTCGTTGCTGCTCTAAGGTTACGCGTTTTTTGCGAGCTGCATTTAATTCCTTGAGAACTTGATCTTGAATCTTCTGTAGACGATCTACTTCTTTCTGTTGCGCATCTTTTGCCGCATCCGCCTCAGCTTTTGCAGCTGCTACTTTCGCCGTAGCAATTCGTTGACGTTCTTTCGCCTCATCGGCGGCTTGCTTCGCCTCTTTCGCTACAACTTCAGCTCGCTTAAAGCGAAAGAGCGCTTGTGTGTTTTGTTCGCCGAGTGAATCTAAAACTGATAATCGATCCATCAAATCTTGTGGACCATCTGCTTGAAGTACTGAATCTAAATCCGTAAAGCCACCGCCCATAATGTATGCATTTGTTGCAAGGCGGCCAATTGCATCGTGAGCCGCTTTAACTTGTCCAACGGCTGCGATATATGCCTCCGCTGCTGCTTCTGCTTCTCGGGTTGCTTTGGCTAGTTCTGCTTTAGCTGCTTCGTATTTACGACGAGCGCTTTCGGCGACTGAAATTAATTGTTTAAGAGTTAAGTTAGCTTTTGCTAATCTGGCGGCAGCTGCATCTGCTGCTTTCTTCTTCTCTTCCTCGAGCTTCTTCGCCTCAGCTATCTGCGCCAAACTCGGCTTCTTAGGATTAGCGATTGCAGGAATATTTGAAGAAATTGTGAAAAGTGAAACCAATAAAAGCGCAGTCAAACGGCGGTGCTTAGTTATCACTCGTTGGCTCCCTGGGGAAATGGGGGTCAGTTACTAATTAATAGGGTAAAGGATTGGCCTCAAAGAAACCTGTATATCAAGCGAGTGTCGCTAAAAGAAGGTTCCTACCACTAAAAGAATTGAGTAGAGACTCAGGTAAGAGATCGATCCATTAAAGATTTTCCCAGAATTACCTTCCATATCTCGGAGTTGCCAGGCAAAGGCGATACCCATAAGGAAGGTAAGAACATAACTCCAGATTGGGAAACCTGCACTGTAAAGAGTTAGTAGCGAGGTAATAATCATTGCGATTGTATGGAACCAACTCTGTTTTGCGACTTCTTCTTTAGTGGCAACAACCGGCAACATCGGTATTCCGGCAGCTGCATAATCATCGCGGTATTTAATGGCCAGAGCCCAGAAATGTGGTGGAGTCCAGAAAAAGATCACTAAGAAAAACCAGAACGCTGTCCAAGAAAATGAATTTGTGACTGCGGCCCAACCGATTAGAACTGGAAGACATCCCGCAATGCCTCCCCAGACAATATTTTGTGAAGTGCGGCGTTTGAGCCCGACGGTATAGCCAAATACATAAAAAGCAATTGCGGCAACGGTTAAGGCTGTGGCAAGTGGATTAGTGAAAATCCAGAAGATAACCAGAGAGATGATGGCAATTACATAAGCAAAGATCAATGCTCGCTCTTCACTGATTAATTCATTCACTATCGGACGCTTTGAGGTTCTAGTCATCATCCGATCAATATCGCTTTCGATGACCATATTGAAAGCATTAGCTGCGCCGGCGGCGAGAGTTCCGCCGAGTAAAGTCGCAATTGTTATCGTTAAATCTGGAATTCCATCTGAGGCAAGAAAAAGCGCCGGCAGAGTTGTGACTAACAATAATTCAACTACTCGCAATTTCATCAGTGCGAGATAAGGCGAAATCACATGGCGAGGCTACCGGGTAGATTAGGTAGGTGCGCCTTCGCTTCTATGTAATCCTTATCGCAACTCTTCTCACGATTCCCCCAGTTGAGGCGCAAACCACTTCTGCTGAAACCAAGATGCGACTTATAAACACGATTACTGGAGATATAGCTCCAAAATCAGTACGCGCCTCAGGAACTGGTTTTGTTTCAGCTCACAACATGATGTATCGCCATTCAGTAACTATTTATGACGCAAACGATATGAATTTAATTGAGACAATTCCCGATCGAGTCGATTTAAAGCAGCTTGGTTTTTCTGGTTACACCGGAACGCATCGCGGCGCTCCCGTTGAAGGCGCGTTCTCGCCTGATGGTAAATATTTATATGTAACTAACTACGCGATGTATGGCAGAGGATTTAATCGAGAAGGTACCGACATCTGTCGTCCTTCAAATAACTACGACAGATCCTTTTTGTATCGAATTGATACTGCGACTTGGGAGATTGATGCGGCTTATCGCGTTGGCGTAGTCCCCAAAGTGGTTCAAGTCTCCGCCGATAACAAATATGTATTGGTATCTAACTGGTGTTCTTATGACGTCTCAGTCATATCTACTGCGGACCAAAAAGTTGTTAGGACGATTCCAATCGGCGCCTATCCGCGGGGTATTGCAATCTCCAGCGATTCAACGTACGCCTATATCGCCCAAATGGGAGGCTCGGTTGTACATAAGATTGATTTGAATACTTGGCAACGTACTCGATTAGAAGTTGGCTCTAATCCAAGGGCGCTTGTTCTTTCTCCGGATAATAAAATGCTTTATCTAACTCTGAATAAATCTGGACGCGTCGCAGCTTTTGATTTAGAGGTTAATAAATTGATCAAAACGGTGAAGACCGGGAGCGCTGCTCGAAGCCTTGATATCTCAAGTGATGGCACGGCGCTTTACGTTGTGAATTATGTCAGCGACACCGTCTCTAAGGTAAGAGTTAGCGACCTCTCGGTTTTGGAAACTAGAAAAGTTTGCAATGAACCAATTGGTGTGACATATGAACCAAAAAATAGAAGAGTCTGGGTAGCTTGTTATGGTGGTTCAATTAAGGTGTTTGATGACTCCCTTTAACTACAACTTCTAATAACTTATCCATAGTCCTTCGCGCTGCATTTCGCGAACGTAAATTCGGCGTTATTCCATCCGCAAGAATCGCAAAGGCATACTCTTGATTACCGCTCTCGGCATATCCGGCCATAGTCACGCTTCTATTTATCCATCCCGTTTTAGCATGTACGTGATCAATTGCCGCGGGTGCTTTTTCAAATCTCTTAACTAACGTTCCGGTTTTCCCCGATATGGGAAGACCATCGTAAATACCAGCAAATCTTGGATCGTTACGGATAGCTCTCAATAATTCAACAACAGTTCTAGCTGAAACTCGGTTCCCACGTGAGAGACCGCTACCGTCTTTTATTACCAATCCGCTGGTACTTATACTTAATCTTGCAAGTTCTTCTTTGAAAGTTTTAGTTAGTCCTTTTGCACTAGCAGGATTTCCGAGTTGGCGAGTTACTGCTTTTGCAAGTCGATCTGCAACGGCGTTATCGCTCCAGAGAATTACGTGCGAGACCATCTTGCTAAGTGGTTTTGAAGTCATTGTGGCTAACTCTTCTACTCCCAAATCGGTTGCCTTAATTCCATTAACTTTCTTCAGCGTTGCTCTAATACCTCGTTGCTTAAAAGCAACTTTTAAGCCTTTGATATCTCCCGGATATAGCCCGGTGTAATTAATAACGACTTTTTTGAAATCTAGGACGCCCGCACGGCTTAGTAATCCCATTAGATAACCATGTCCATATTTATCCGAGACGCTTCGGTTTACGCTAAGAAATGGATCCAACGAACCTCTTAGTACAAACTCTCGCTTCTTTCCGGTACCCCAAACTTTTGTCACATAGCGCGAGTTCGGATCAAGATTGCTGAGAACAACTGTCATCGAGAGCAATTTCAATACCGAGGCAGGTGCTCGTGGGGAATCAGGTTCGTTTTCCACGAGTACGGTTCCATCCGGATTAAGAATCAATAAGCCCGGTTTTCTTAATTGATCAGCTTGTGCATATTTTTCTAATGTGTGAAGAGCAGAAGCCGGTTGCGCTGATATCGCTAACAAGGAGATTAATAAAACAATTAAAGCTCGACGCACCTCTGAAGCGTACTAACTTCATCTTGGAAATTGACCTTATGAAATCGCCACTCCTAGGCTTATCTCACGATGCCAACCGCAGAGATCGGCCCCGGTGAGTTCTATCCGGTTGTTGGCGTAGGTCCACATCCAAAACCCTGGCCCACTGGCGAAGAATTTGATCCCGAACTCTTAGAAAAAGGCGACCGACGGAATGTTTTAGATAAGTATCGATATTGGAGCGTCGCTGCCATTGTTAATGATTTAAATAAAAAAAGAAACCCACTTCGAATTGCAATAGAGAATTGGCAACATGATCTAAACATCGGATCCATTGTACGAACTGCAAATGCATTTAACGTCGCAAGTGTTCATATTGTAGGAAAGCGAGATTGGAATAAACGTGGAGCGATGGTTACTGATCGATATCTAGAGGTAATTCATCATCCAGATATAGCGGATTTCAAAAGCTGGTTTGATGAAAGAAAGATCGAGATTATCGGTATCGATAATGTTGATGGATCTACTTCTTTAGAGAGCGCAAAATTACCGAGAGATTGCGTTCTTCTCTTTGGCCAAGAGGGCGCTGGGATGTCGGAAGAAGCGATTGCGGCCTGTTCTCGAATTCTCGCAATTGCGCAATATGGATCTACGCGTTCAATGAACGCTTCGGCTGCCGGCGCAATTGCTATGTATGCCTGGGGGATGCAGCACTTAACGCCACCAACAACCCATCCGTAGCACGTTCTACCATCTCAAGTACTTTTTCAAATGCTGCATCTGGAAGTGAATACGGATCTGGAACTTCCAAGTTTTCTGCGGTCTCATCAAACTCTCTTAGATAGAAAATTTTTTGATGTTCTTCATCGCTAGTGGCGAGTTGTTTTACTTGTTGATAATTATGGCTATCCATAACTAGTACTAGATCGGCAGCAACCAATCGCGAGTAATTGAATTGAGAAGAGATATGGTTGTATTTATAACCGGCTAACTCCCATATTCGCTTCGCTGGTGGATTTGGTCCCTCGCCAACATGCCAATTCGAAGTCCCCGCGGAATCAACAGTTATTGAACTATTTTTGATTTTGTTATGAAGAACGGCTGCAGCCATTGGTGAACGGCAGATATTGCCGTAACAAACCATTGTGATTAAAAGGTGTTCGCGCCCCGCAAGGAACGAAAGATCAGGCACTATTCCTCAATAATCTCGGTAACTGCAGAAATTCTTCGTTCAATTTCATCAGCCTCGTCGCCACGTCCAGTAGTGCGGAGTACTTGTGCTATTCGCCTTTCAATAGCAACGATAAATTCGAAATCCCGTGGATCTGTATCGGCGGCGATATCGAGGACTCGTTCCAGCGTAGCCAATCCTTCATCTACTTCACCATTTAATACTTGAGCCTTACCAAGTTCAAAGGAGGCGTATGTGAGTCGACGTTGATCATGCGCAGTTGCAAAAACATCAACCGACTTCTGTGCGAATTTAAGAGCGGACTCGGCATCACCAATCTCCACATAGCAGTGGGCTAATTTCTGGTCACATCTTGCAACTTGGATGACTTCTTGTGAAACTTTAAAATATTCACGCGCTTCTAAAAATGTAGAGATAGCTTTCTCATAGTTTTTCAATTCTCGATAAGCACAACCGATTAAATAGAAATCATTAGCCGTGCCCAGCTCATTTCCATCTACAAGATGTTCTTGTGCGCACTCTTCCATGCATGAAATTGCCTTCTCATACTCTTTAGATGAGAACCACCATTCACCTAGTGTGCAGGCTAGCTCTAACGCCATGGGTGATTTGTTTTCGCGCAAAAGTTCTACGGCTTTACTCATCGCGTTTGCGGCTTCGTTCATCCGCTTTAGCTGATTTAAGTTATAACCAATTGCTGAGTAGGCCTGGGCTAAACCTTCTCTAGGCGCTGCAGTTCCGAGTTCCGCGTATATGTCTCGCGCAGTTTCAGCTAGCGCTAGCGCCTCGTCATACTGACCACGTGCATAGATGCGTGCACTCAATTCATAGTAGGTGCTAGCGCGATCAACGCCTTGAGTTTCTGGTATCCGTTCCCACAACATTTCTTCCGTGATGATTTCTTCATTTCCATCATCTTCGTTGTGTTCGTTACCCAAGTGGCAGCCTCCCTTTACTTAAGCGCAACTTAGCACTAGACAAAGTTGGCTGCTTTGAATTTGGCAATTGGCTCGCGTTTAAATCGAATCTTGCTTGCCAAGGGTTACTTCAAAGGTTTGACTGCCGCCGCCTGGTAAATCAACCTTAATTTTGATTGTGTCACCTGGAGCGTAAGAACGGACGCGGACAATCGCCGAAATTAAATCGTTGATCTTCTTTCCGTCGATCTCTCGAATCACCGAGCCGCTTGGAATACGAGCTTTTGCCGCTGGCTCACCATCGACTACCGAGAGAATTCGAGCACCGATTCCGGTGTAGGTGTTATCAAAATTAACGCCCAAGAATGGTCGAGTTGATTTTCCGGTCGCGATGATTTCGTCGATTACGCGCTTGGCTTGATTAAATGGAATAGCGAAACCCAGACCAATTGAACCTGCGGTTGACCCGGTGGAGGCAATTGCGGAATTGATACCCACTAACGCGCCAGTTGAGTCAACTAACGGACCGCCAGAATTTCCGGGGTTGATTGCAGCATCAGTTTGAATCGCATCGATAAACGAACCAACTCCACTGCTGCTCGTTGTCACTGGTCTATTTAGGGCTGAGACAATTCCACTAGTAACAGTTCCAGATAATCCAAGTGGCGAACCAAATGCGATGACCGGCTCTCCAATAATTAAGGAGTTCGAATTACCTTCTTTTATCGGAAGAAGATTTCCTCGATTAATTTTAAGTACCGCAATATCGTAGGCAACATCGCGACCGACAATTGAAGCGGTCTCCATCTCCCCGCTATTTAATTCAACTTTAACTGTCCCACCTTGTACTGCATCAGCAATAACATGGTTATTAGTAACTATAAATGAACTTGTGCCACCGCTTCTGTAGACAACACCTGAACCCGTGCCGCTACTGGTTGGAGAGTTCACGGAAATTGATACGACCGAAGGCGATACTGCAGCAGCAATCGTTTGAACATTAGCACCTGATGCGGAGATCTCCATCAAGGTTCTAGTTTTTGCACAACTTCCATCAGTCGATGCATAAATCGCTTTTGTCTTTTTATCAACGCAAACTTTTGTTGGCGGAGTATCTGGCGTAACAGCAACGGCAACGCTTCCCGCGACAATTGCTCCTGCGAAAAATCCAATCAAAACTTTCGAAAAGGAAGAGAGAGGTTTCATAGCCGGCACCTTTTCATTAATTCCTGAGAGAATGATTAATGTAAATCCAACCTACTCTGAGTAGACTCCGCAAATTATGGCGCCCGAGTTAAAGCGAGCCCGCTTGGGCGTAATTGTGGCATTCGTTGTGAACGGATTCACAGCCGGCACATTTGTGGCGCGCATCCCGGATATCAAGCAAATCCTCGCAATTACTGACAGCGTTCTCGGCCTTTCTCTCTTATTTGTATCAATCGGAGTATTTGCCGGACTTGGCCCTGCTGGAAGAAATAGCGCCCGCTACGGAAGTAGACCAGTGATCCTTTGGGGCACGCTCGCAATCGTTATCTCTCTTCCCGTTGTCGGATGGCTTCCGAGTTTAGGAGTTGCTTGGTTTGGACTCTTTATTTTTGGTTTTGCTTTAGCAACTCAAGATGTCTCGATGAACGCTCATGCAGTTGTTATTGAACAGAGAGCCGGCCGTCGTTTGATGAGCACATTTCACGCTATGTACTCTGTCGGAACCTTGTTTGGCGGAATTCTTGGTGGAATTTTTTCTCAATTATCTGTTACACCTCTTAATCAAGGTTTTATATTGGCATTTGTATATTTATTGGCTCTCTTTTTTATTCGAAATTTGATTCTTCCCGCATCTGTAGATCAACATCCAATAACAAAAAATAAGGGTGAGCGATCGCCGATGATTTTCTGGATTTTTGGGTTATTTGGTCTATTTGCGGCTCTTAGTGAAGGCGCGGCCGGAGATTGGGGCGGCGTACTTGCGCGCGATGCTTTCGCAGCAACACCATTCGTTTCTACACTTCCCTACATCGTTTATACATTGGCGATGGTGATTGGCCGACTTTCCGGAGATTACTTAGCGCATAAGTTTGGTGCCTCAATAATTATTGCAGCCGGCGGAATACTCTCTAGCGTAAGCCTTACTCTGGGTTTAATTGTTGGCGGTATTCCTGCACTAATGATTTCCTGGTTCTTGCTTGGTATCGGACTTTCGGTTGTGATTCCTTTGATGTTTAGCGCTGCCGGAACTCTCGCTAATACAAAGTACCAAGGCGCCATCTCGCCACCACAAGCTATTGCGCGCGTATCTGGTGTTTCTTACTTCGGTTTTGTTATTGGCCCACCGGTAATTGGATTTCTCGCTGAATTGTTTGAGCTTCGATGGGCGCTCTTCTTTTTAGTCGCGCTCTGTTTCAGCCTCATCTTTGCTTCGCGTTATGCCAAGGCAGCCTAAGAACTGCCAACTCAACTGCTACCAAGAAGAATGTAGCGGGCGACCTTCGGCGTAACCGGCGGCAGATTGGATTCCTACTACTGCTTTCTCGGCGAATTCAGTTAAATTTTTAGCTCCAGCATAAGTACATGAGGATCTAACGCCGGCAATAATGTCATCGATTAAATCTTCAACTCCGGGTCGAGCCGGATCTAAATACATTCTGGAAGAAGAAATTCCTTCTTCAAAGAGAGCTTTCCGTGCACGATCGAAAGCATCTTC
>JAGWYB010000053.1 GCA_018969585.1 Actinomycetales bacterium
CTCGGGCACGACCTTCGTTATTCCGTAAATCACGAGAAAATATCAAATGAGCTTGGCTACCATCCACAGGTAAAATTTGAAGAAGGCATTGAACAGACAATCAACTGGTACTTGAACAACGAGTCGTGGTGGCGACCGCTGAAGAAATGAAGTGGGGTATCACTGGTGGTGGTGGCCAGCTAGCTCGAACTTTATCTGAACTTCTACAGAAGAAGAGAATTCCGTACAAATCTTGGGATCGTCAAGAAATGGATATCACGGACCTAAAGTCATTGGAGAAAATAGCTCAATACAAACCATCAGTATTGGTGAATTGTGCAGCATGGACAAATGTCGAGGGAGCTGAAGATTCATTCGACGAAGCAATTCGAGTGAACCGAGACGGCGCGGCAAATGTTGCAGAGATAGCCAAGAAATTGAATATCCCAATCATCCATATCTCCACGGATTACGTCTTTTCTGGAGTTAATAAGAGAGCTTGGATGGTAGATGACTCCACTTTTCCAACCTCAAATTATGGCCGTTCCAAACTTCAAGGGGAGAGAGCTCTATTTGAAATTTGGCCAGAAAAATCAATTATTTTTCGAACCGCATGGTTGTATGGACCCTTCGGGAAGAATTTTGCCAAATCTATTATTAGAAAAGCAATTATCTCTAAGGAAAAAATCTCGGTTGTAAATGACCAATTTGGACAACCAACGACAACCTTGGACCTTGCCAAACAAATTTTCCAAGCGATGAAAAATGGAATTTCGGCAGGTACGTATCATGCGACCAACGCCGGGGAGGCTTCATGGTGGGAATTCGCTCGCGAGTTGGTGAAATTGAGTGATGAAGACACAGATAGAGTCATACCGATTTCTTCGCATGAACTAAATTCCAAAGTGAAACGTCCTGCATATTCAGTCCTAGATCATTCAGATTGGAGTAAAGTTGGCATGCAAGGGATGCGTGATTGGCAAAGCGCCTTACTTGAAGTATTTCCAGAAATAAAGATCTCGGTAGAGAAGGAGAAGTAGTTTGGCGGATCTCATCCCCTTTTCGATTAATGGCGCATGGGTGTTTGAATCTTCGACTCATCACGATGAAAGAGGTTACTTTCGTGAGTGGTTTAAGGATTCGTTCATCAAGCAGGAATTAGGACGAGATTTTCATGTAGCTCAAAGTAATTTATCCAAGTCAAAAAAAGGTGTCGTTCGCGGTATTCACTTTAGTCTGGCACCAGAAGGCCAGGCGAAGTGGATTACATGCGCACATGGATCGCTTTGGGACGTGGTTGTAGATATACGGCCAAAATCTCCTACCTTTAAGCGTTGGGAGGCACACAAATTGAGTGCTGGAGACGGACGTTCGATCTTCATATCTGAAGGTTTAGGTCATGCCTTCGTTGCACTTGAGGAAGATTCTGTTATCTCTTACCTGCTCTCGAGTTCGTACTCACCTACACATGAGCACGCAATAAACCCCCAAGACGCCGAGATAAATATTTCGTGGCCAGACTTGCCCTTAACCTTTTCGGAAAAAGACTCAGCTGCGCCAACACTTCGCGATTTTTTCAAGTGATACTAGATTATTTTCTTTTTTTCTCTCGTATAATTTCAAAAAGTATGGGCAACAAGCTAACAACAATAATTAATGCAATTATTGGAAGTAAATATTTATCAACTGAGCCCTTTAGTTTCTCGCCAAGCAAATATCCAGCACTGATTATCCCAACTGTCCAAATGTAACTTCCAATTACATTCCAAAAAAAGAATTTCTTTGCGGGAATCCCGATAATTCCGCATAATGGATTAAGAAGTGTTCTTACAAATGGAATGAAGTGCGAAAGAATGAGGGCTTTACCTAATCCATATTTCATCAACCATCGTTGGGTTTGTTGGACTCGTTCTTGATTGAAGAATCGCGAATCAGGTCGATCAAAAATTGGACGTCCATATTTGGCTCCCAGCCAGTGTCCGATTTGTGATCCGGCCGTTGCAGCAATTGGTGCCCAGATCATTAATTGGGTGTAACTAAGTTGATCTCCGAAAATCTCGCGCGCAGTTCCAGATGCAGCAAGCCCCGCAATGAAGAGGAGTGAATCGCCCGGTAATAACAACCCGACGAGAAGCCCCGTCTCAATAAAGAGTGCAGCGAGAACTCCAATTGTTCCCAAAGTTGTGACGATGTCGTGGGCGTCTAAGGGGTTCATGACGCCACCCTAAAGCCATGACGGGGCTATGCCTTATTTATTAGTCCCCATTCACGCTCAGATTAGGGAGGGAAGGGGGGTCTGCGCTTAAACTTTGGCCCATTGTGCGCAGCGCCGACACAGGTGGCGCTGACCTGAGCCTTCCAACGGAGCAAATATGAGAGCCCTTTCAGCGGCCAACTCACTCGTGCAAGTTACGGGTACCAATCTCAACCTTGTCTATCTCGTCCTCGGCGTCTCACTCGTCGCTCTCGCAATCGCATGGGCGCTTCGCTCCCAGGTGCTTGCAGCATCTGACGGAACTCCAAAGATGCAAGAGATCGCAGCTGCAGTCCAAGAAGGAGCTGCTGCGTACCTCGCACGCCAAT
>JAGWYB010000054.1 GCA_018969585.1 Actinomycetales bacterium
CAATTTCTCAAGCGCTCGAATTAGGCCAAGATTTGTCATTACAGTTCCTACGACAGCGTTAGTTGGAAGTTCAGTGTGCTGGGCCAAAATTCCTAAGATGTAATCACCATCGATGACATTTCCTAGATGATCTATCGCAAGCACTCGATCGGCATCGCCATCATGAGCAATTCCGAGATCTGCTCTCTCGCTTTTCACTCTTTCGATGAGCCCAGATAAATGTGTCGAACCACAGTTCTCATTAATATTTTTGCCATTCGGCTGGTCATTAATTGAAATTACTTCGGCACCTGCTCGGCGAAGCGCTTCCGGGGCTACAAAAGATGCCGAACCATTTGCGCAGTCGACCACAATCTTTAAGCCTTTGAAATCCACAGTGATCGTCGAAAGGATCTGCTTGAGATACCGCTCGCGAGCGCTCTCATCTTTTTCTATTAATCCTTTGGCGACGCTGGGCTGCCAATCAACCTTGAGTTGGGCCTCTATCTGGGCCTCTACAGAATCCGCTAATTTTTTTCCATCGCGAGCAAAAAACTTAATTCCGTTATCAGATGCCGGATTATGCGAAGCGCTAATCATCACTCCGAGATCAGCTTTTGAATCTAGAACTAAATATGAGACCGCAGGAGTTGGTAGCACGCCAATTAATTGAACATCAATTCCACAACGGGAAAGTCCTTCAGCGATCGCTCGCTCTAGATAGGCACCGGATTCGCGCGAATCTTGCGCAATGATTGCTTTTGGTTTATGTCCAGCAAATTCGCCAATATCTGTTAAAACATGCGCCGCGGCAACGGCTAGATCATGAGCTAACTTTTCAGTGAGATCAACGCCGGCTACACCTCGGACACCATCGGTGCCGAATAGGGCCATGTCAGATAGGTTATCGCTTGCTGTACTGCGAGCGCTTACGTGCTTTCTTCAAGCCGTACTTCTTACGCTCGATGACGCGAGGATCACGAGTTAGGAATTTTGCTTTCTTTAGCGCCGGGCGATTTGCGTCAACATCAATTGCGTTAAGCGCACGAGCTACTCCGAGACGGAGCGCCCCTGCTTGGCCAGAGATTCCGCCACCATCGATACGAGCGATGATGTCGAACTTACCTTCAGCGCCAACAGTGCGAAGTGGTTCAGAGATTGATTGTTGGTGGACTTTATTTGGAAAATAAACTTCTAACGGTTTGGAGTTAACGGTCCAACGACCATTTCCGGGGATAAGTCGAACTCGAGCGACCGCTTCCTTTCGACGACCAACGCCAGCGCCAGGTGCAATGACCGATGCGCGATTGGTTGCGCCAGCGGGTGTGCTGGAGCTATAAGCGGTTGTTGTCTCGTTCTCTGACATCATCATCCTTTACTTGCCCAGCTTGGTCTGGTCGACTTGTTTAAATTCATATGGAATTGGGGCTTGCGCACCATGTGGGTGGTTAGCGCCGGCGTACACCTTGAGTTTTGAAGCCATCTGCTTACCAATTGAATTCTTCGGCAACATTCCCTTGATTGCTTTTTCAACGGCGCGAGTTGGGAACTTCTCGAGCATAAGCGCGTAATTACGTGAAGTTAATCCGCCTGGGAAACCTGAGTGTTGGTGAGAGATTTTCTCTGTCATCTTACTTCCGGTGATTGCAATCTTCTCTGCGTTTATAACGACTACGAAATCGCCCATATCCATATGCGGTGCAAAAGTTGCTTTATGTTTTCCGCGAAGCAGAGTTGCGGCATGGCTAGCGAGACGTCCTAAGACAACATCAGTTGCATCGATGATGTACCACTTGCGCGCAACGTCGCTCGGTGTTGGGGTAAATGTGCGCACAGCGAACTCTCTTTCTAGATCTGATTAGCCCGAAGGCAGAAGCGGAAGGTTACCTTCCCCTGTGGGGAGGGTCAAAATCAGTGGCTCCAGACCGGCTCAGGGCTCTCATAGACCTGGCCATCGCCGCCAAATATCAAGAATCGGGTAAATCCGCGGGCGAACCAGCGATCGTGAGTCACTGCGATGACAGTTCCTTCATATGAAGCAAGTGCGCGTTCTAACGCTTCTGCACTGGCTAAATCTAAGTTATCTGTTGGTTCATCAAGTAATAACAAGGTATCGCCAGCTAATTCGAGTAAGAGAACTTGAAAGCGCGCTTGCTGTCCACCAGATAACGATGAAAATAATTGTTCCGCTTGTTGTGCCAATTCATATCTACCTAAAACACTTTTCGCAGCGCCAAGTTGAAGTGAATTCTCATGCCAGAGAATCTCTAGCAAAGTTTTTCCCTCAAACTCGGGATGAGCATGTGTCTGTGCGAAGAAGCCTGGCACAACTCTGGCGCCTAATTTAAAGGTGCCGGTGTATCGGACAGTTTCGTCGCCAGAAAGGCGGCGTAAGAAATGTGATTTGCCGGTTCCGTTCTTACCAAGAATTGCAACCCGATCTTGGTAGTAAATCTCAAAGTTAAACGGTTCTGTTAAGTTCTCTAGCGTTAGATTTTCACAAGTAACCACTCGCTCTCCGCTCCGAGTGCTGCGCAGGCTTACCTTTATATTTT
>JAGWYB010000022.1 GCA_018969585.1 Actinomycetales bacterium
GCGTTGAAGTATTCTGACGCTATGTCATACGGCGCAGATCAAATACTGACGGGTAAGGGAGATAGCGATTACGAGCGCTACATAAGAACTGTTGACTTACTGAAACTTCAGCCGGAGCCCGATAGTTGGAAACATAGAGATGAACTTCTCTTCACGATAGTTCATCAGTCATCCGAGCTTTGGTTGAAATTAGCAGTCGCCGAATGTGATGAAATTGTTATCAAACTTAAATCTGGAGACCTGCTTGCGGCACTTCGCTTATTACCTCGGATTCCGCTCTGCATCACAAATGCGACGATTGCACTAGATATGTTGGAGCAGATGTCGCCATGGGATTATCAACAAGTTCGCCGGGCACTTGGACATGGCTCAGGATTTGATTCACCTGGCTTCAACGCGATCAGAAGAGCGATTCCTAAACTTGGAGTTGAATTCTTTAGAATATTAAAGGAAGCGAACCTTACGCTATTACAAATGTATGTAAATCATGAGAAGCATGATGAAATTTATCGACTTGCAGAATCCTTAGTTGAGATTGATGAGCGTCTCATTACTTGGCGAGCTCGTCATTTCAAAGTGGTCGAGCGCAGCATCGGCCTTCACGTCTCAGGAACGCAAGGTACGCCGGTCGAAGTTATCGGAAAGCTACGGGACAAGACCTTTTTCCCAGAACTCTGGGATGTCCGCACTGAGATAACAAACTACGCTCTCTCAGAAGAAAATAAGTAGCCGTTAGGCCAATGCTGCGTCTAAAGTAATTTCGGCGCTAGCGAAGAGTTTCGATACTGGGCAAGTTTTCTTTGCTCGCTCTGCATATGAAACAAACTCTTCATTTGTGCATGCCTGATTCTTGCCGCGCGAGATTAGATGGATCTCGGTTATGTAGAAGCCATCGCTCTTCTGCTCTAGCGTTACTTTTGCTGAAGTTTCGATCGACCCAACATTTAATCCGGCATCTTCCAAGATGCTGGTAAGTGCCATGGAGAAACAACCGGCATGGGCTGCGCCTAACATTTCCTCCGGATTAGTTCCGGCATTCTCCTCAGTTCGAGACTTAAGTGAAAATGGGATTGTGGTTCCTTGGTTGCGGCCGAGTGACATCGATCCAGTTCCAGTGGGTACCGGTCCATTCCAAATCGCGCTAGCGTAGCGAAGTATCTTCATTTGCTTACCTTTCGAAAGGAGCTCGAGATGGAGCCCGGAGTAGTTTATACCTCCCAAACCTTAGCAAAGGATCGGATAACTCGTCGCGGAGATGCAACCTGTTACGAAATTGTGAGAACCGACTTTTATGTCGAAGCTATGAGCGCAATAGATTTACATTTAACTGGTTCCACGCCATCAATTACCGCTGATAAGTCAGATGTCCTTATCTATGTCAGAGAGGGAACCGGCAGTTTAAAAACTGGAAATGAAATTGTTGAACTTTTAAGAGGTACAGCAATTCAGATAAGAAGTGGCGAGAGTTTTCAATATGAAAAATGTAACGATTTAAAACTGATTGAAGTTTATGTTCCAGATGCAAGCGGACCCTTTGGGCGGAGATTAACGTCTCCTACTTCTGGATTTGTTCGATCTGTTCAGCAAGGAATATCTTCAAAAGGAAATGCGACTGGTAACCGTGAGTTTGAAGTTCTCTTTGATGCAGAGAGAGGTTGCGCCAGCGCCACGATGTTTGTCGGATTTATTCCAACCTCCGGAGCGCCAGCACATTTTCATCTTTATGATGAAATCTGTCAGATAATCTCAGGTGGTGGCCGACTAGAAACTTACGGCAAGAAACAAGAATTAGTTTCAGGCTCAACTTTTGCAGTAGTGCCTCGGATGTTGCATTCACTCATTAATGATCGTGACGAAGATCTGTGGGTGCTTGGGATCTTTCGACCGCAAGGCTCACCCGCAGCTGCCTACTACCCCGACGGCACCCCAGCCCCCGGATATAGCGAGGTTTAGCCTCCTCACAGGCTGCGCTCAATTAACGACATTGCTTCCCCGGCGCATTTACGGCACGATACGGGGCAATCCCTACACGAAAGGAATTTCTACGTGAAGCTTTTCTCCAAGCTCAGCGCGATCGTGGCTTCAAGTGCACTTGCACTTACCGGCCTGGTTGCGATTGCAACTCCAGCGAAGGCTGCAGACTGCACCGGAACTGTCGCCATCATGGCGCCACTAACCGGCGGAGTTGCATTCATTGGTAAAGAACAATCAGGTTTTGCACAAGTTGCAATTGCTGATGTAAATGCCAAGAACGGTTCAAAAATTGAATTTAAAGAGTACGACACTCAACTTGATGCGGCACAAGCAGCCACACAAGCTCCAAATATCGTTGCAAACAAGAGCGTTATCGGAGTTGTCGGCCCAGCAGGTAGCCAAGAAGTGCTAGCTGTCGGTGGTCTATTCGGCGCCAATGACATTGCCGTTGTCAGCCCATCTGCAACTCGTACCAACCTAACTGCAGGTACATATCCTTCTTTCTTCCGTCCAATTCCAAATGACGGACTACAGGGACCTGGAAATGCTAGATACATGGTCCAGACGTTAAAGGCAAAGGAAGTAGCTGTCATCGAAGAGAAGACTGCTTACGGAACAGGTCTTGCAAAAGAATTCTTGGCTGAAATGAAGAAGCTCAAGGTAAAGGCCACAAATTTTGCAGTTAACGAAAAGAATGCAGATTACGCAGCTGTCGTAACTCGAATTTCAAAGACTGCTGACTTTGTATTCGTAACATTCCAAGATGCTGCTAAGTCACAACAGGTTGCACAGGAATTAATCAAGCAGAAGAAGAAGGCAGTTGTATTCGGCTCCGATGGATCCGACCAGCCAACCTTCAAGACTCCAGGAACTTATGTTTCAGGATTCGCTCCTGATGTAAGCGGACTTGCAGTTGCAGCATCTGCAGTTGCAGCGTACAAAGCCAAGACTGGTGCGACCAGCATCACCACTTTCGGACCACCAGCATACGTAGCAGCTCAGGTAATTGCTGAAGCTGCAGTACGTGCATGTGCTGCTGGTAAGACTGGCGATCGCGCAACCGTTCTAGCTGAAATCAAGAAGACCAAGATTAAGAAGACCATCTTGGGTGGACCTCTCGAATTCACCGCCACTGGCGATGTGAAGGGTGGACGTTTCTATATCTTCCAGACTCAGAAAGACGGTTCACGTAAGTCAATTGGCTAATCGCTAATTGAATAAGTAGTGAACTAGGAGGCGGCAGTGTTAAATTGCCGCCTCCTAGTTCTTTTAGCGGAAGAAAGTGAATGGATTACCTCGGTCAACAATTAATTAACGGGTTAACTCTCGGTGGCGTCTATGCGCTTATCGCCCTGGGTTACACCTTGGTATACGGGGTGCTTCAAATATTAAATTTTGCACACGGCGACGTTTACATGATCGGTGCATTCCTTGGATTCTTTGCAATGACCTGGCTAGGCGGTCCACTTGCCCCAACAGTTCCCGTAGCTCTGATGCTATTGGTGATGTTCTTAATCGCCATGATGGGTACTGGTTTATTAGGAATAGTTATTGAGAGATTTGCATATCGACCCTTACGAAATTCCACTCGCATCGCCCCGCTGATTAGCGCTCTTGGAGTATCCATTTTGCTTCAGAATGGCGCTCTCTTGATTTTCTCACCAAGTATTAGATCGTATGACACTTCTTCATATATTCCCTCAACTCTAGGTTTTTCAGTTGGGGAGTTAACTATCGACTCAGTACGTCTAGGCGTGCTTGTTCTTTCCGCAGTATTAATGATTCTTCTTACCAAATGGGTTAATGGAACCCAAGTTGGACGCGCAATGCGAGCAATTGCTTACGACAAAGATGCTGCAGTCATGATGGGAATTGATGTCGATAGAGTTATTCGTTGGACGTTTTTTGTTGGCGCCGCTCTTGCTGGAGCTGCTGGTGTAATGAATGGCTTACTTCTTCGCGGGGTCTCTAGTGGAATGGGTTTAATCCCGGGATTAAAAGGATTTACAGCTGCAGTAATCGGCGGAATTGGTTCAGTTCCAGGCGCAATGCTCGGTGGCTTGCTGCTCGGCGTAATTGAGAGTTTGGCGCAAGGCTATCTATCCACCAATTTCGCAGACACCATTACATTTATTCTGTTAATTACTTTCATGCTCTTTAGACCTAACGGAATCCTGGGCCGACCGATGATGGTGAAAGTATGAGCAATCTCGGAATTGGAACTGATGAATGGGTAGCACAACATGAAGAGCGTTTAGCTAGCCAATCTCCTCTCAAGAAGTTATTTGCTCGGATACCGCTCTGGGCTAAGTGGGGTTCTTTCTTTTTAATTGCTTTTCTCTTCGGAATGCTCTCAGATAACCAATATTTGCTACGAGTAGGAGTAAATCTCGCACTCTTCATAATGCTCTCTTACGGTTTAAATATCGTCGTCGGTTATGCCGGAATTCTCGATCTTGGCTATGTAGCTTTTTACGGTTTTGGAGCATATGGATATGCGCTACTTTCTTCGGAGCAATTAGGACAGCACTGGCCAACTTACGTAACCGTTCCCTTTATAACTATTTTGACCGCGATACTCGGTTACCTTATTTCGCTCCCTTCACGGCGACTTTTTGGTGATTATCTAGCGATTGTTACGCTCTTTTTCGGTCAAGTATTTGTCCAATTAGTTTTGGCTTCAGACAACATCACATTCCCATGGGCTGATGATTATGTGGATATCACCGCGGGCTCAAACGGTATTCCCGGTTTAGATACCTTTAATCTCTTTGGCTATATCTTCGATGATATAAAGGATTATTACTGGCTACTAATGGTAATCGTTCTGGTGCTAACGGTGGCAATTCACCGAGTTAGCGCCACGAGAATCGGACGAGCTTGGCGAACTGTTCGAGAAGACGCACTTGTTTCAGAAGTTATGGGAGTAAGCGTCAAGCGGGTTAAAACATTAGCATTCGTTGCTGGAGCGACTATCGCCGGTTTTGCTGGAACCATTTTTGCCGGAATGCAGACTTCGGTTTTCATTAACGGTTTCGATTTACCGCTCATGGTTATGATCTATGCCGCCATAATTCTTGGAGGTAGCGGAAGCCTTGCCGGAGCCCTTATTGGCGCAATTATTATGACAATTCTTCCTGAATTGTTACGTGTTCCAAATTATGGAGCCATACTATTTTTTGTAGCACTGCTGCTCACTTTCTTTGTTTTAAGTAAAAAGTTCTCCCGATTCTTGATTTATGTTGTATCTATAATTCTTATTGGCTTTGCCTTTCAACTAGCAATGAAGGCGATTGGAGTAACTCAGGCAAATGCCGAAGATTGGGTAGTTGGATTTACCGGCGACCTTCTAAAAAATTGGCTCTTTGTTCCAGAAAATAGAATCCTTTGGGGGAATTTTGCATTCATCCTGCTTCTTTCGTTGATAGCTTTCTTCTCGATCGCTAAGCCGATTTGGAAGCATGTGTTATTGCCATTCATTGGTTTTACGGCGATTTTCCTATGGGAAGTAAGGCTCATTGCTGACGTCAGCACTACGCGCCAATTGATAATTGGAGCGATGTTGGTTGTACTCATGATTCTTCGCCCACAAGGACTTTTTGGACAGACTAGAGTGGAAATCCTCTGATGCTAAAACTATCTAATATTTCGATGGAGTTCGGTGCGCTAAAGACGCTCAATGACCTCAGCATCGAGTTAAAAGAAAAAGAAATTGTTAGCGTAATTGGCCCAAATGGTGCCGGGAAAACAACGCTCTTTAATGTAATCACTGGCTTATACAAACCAACTAGCGGCAGCGTTAAATTGGGCTCTCAAGAAATGTTGGGGCTCTCCCCCGCTGAAATAAATCGAGCTGGTATTGCCCGTACTTTCCAAAATGTTCGTCTCTTTTTAAATATGTCGGTCCTTGAGAATGTCATGTCCGCAACTTTTGGAAGAACGCGTTCTGGCCTCTTCTCATCGGCTCTAGGGTTGAAACGAAGCAGAAAAGAAGAGGCTGAGGTTAAAGAGAAAGCTCAAGAATTGCTTAAATTCTTTGGAACTCGACTCACAGGATATAGATGGGACCAACCAGCATTCTCACTCTCTTATGCCAATCGCCGACGACTTGAGATAGCGCGAGCGCTTGCCACTGATCCGAAGGTTTTGCTCCTTGATGAACCCGCTGCAGGAATGAATCCCAAAGAGACTCAAGAGATAACCGAAATCGTTGGAAGCCTAAGAGCTGAGAGAGGCCTAACGATTTTAATTATTGAGCACGATATGCACGTTGTTGAAGGCGTTAGCGATCGAGTTGTTGCTTTAGATTATGGAGTGAAGATTGCTGAGGGAGACTTTGATCATGTTGCGACGCACCCTGATGTAGTAGAGGCTTACTTAGGTAAAGGGAGTACCGCGACCAAATGAGTGAATCATTACTAAAGATGGAGAATGTAGATACTTTCTATGGATCTATTCATATTCTCCAGAAGGTAAATCTAGAAGTTGGCGTAGGCGAACTGGTATGTCTTCTTGGGGGAAATGCTTGCGGTAAATCAACTACTCTTAAAACAATTCTTGGGATTGTAAAACCAAAAGCTGGAACTATTACTTTTGCTGGCGAAGATGTAACAAAAGTAGGAACTCCTGGTCGAGTAAAGCTTGGTATGGCTGTTGTTCCTGAGAATAGACGCCTCTTTGCTCCGATGACGGTATTGGAAAATTTAAAATTAGGTGCATACGTCCGCGGTGAAGCAGACCCTGCTGATTTAGAGAGAGTTTTCGAATTGTTCCCTAAACTCCGTGATCGTCAGAGCCAACTAGCAGGCACATTATCCGGCGGCGAACAGCAGATGGTTGCAGTAGGTCGTGCGTTGATGTCCAGACCAAAATTGATTCTTATGGATGAGCCCTCAATGGGTTTAGCGCCAAAGTTCGTTGAACAGAGTTTCGAAATGATTTCGAATCTTCACAAGAGTGGCGTCTCCATGTTGGTAGTTGAACAGAACGCAAATATGGCTCTAGCCATCGCAGATCGAGGCTACGTACTCCAGACCGGGAGAGTAGTATTAACAGGAAGCGCTAAAGAGCTATCCGGCCATGAAGAGCTACGAAAGGCATACCTTGGACGTTAAAACCGATTTATCTGTGAAATACCGAGTTGATTTTCCGGTATTCGAACATGTTACATATTTGAATTCGTGCTCACAGGGCGCAATCGCTAAATCTGTCCGCCAGAGTTTTACAACTTATCTAAATTCACTCGAATTACATGGTTCTACCTGGGGTGATTGGGCTGGCCAGCAAGAGAAAGTCCGCGCTCTCCTAGCAAAGTTATTTAATGTAACCCCCGGAGAAATGGCAGTAACTACCTCGACCTCCGCGGCCGTCAGCTCGCTCGCCTCCGCTCTAGATTTCTCAAGTAAACGAAATCGCATCGTAACTACAGATAACGAATTCCCGGCTATTGGCCAAATTTGGCACGCACAAGAACGACGTGGTGCAAGAGTGACTCACGTTCCGAGTCGAAGCGACAACACAGTTGATGTTGAAAAGCTAATAAGAGAAATAAATGAAGAAACGCTTCTAGTTTCTATAACTTTAGTCTGTTTCCGAAATGGTGCGCTGACCGATATCGCCCCGATCATTGAAGCTGCTAAAAAGGCAGGTGCCCTGGTACTTCTAGATTCCTATCAAGGCGCTGGTGCAATGAATCTTGATCTCTCCAAAATTGGAGCGGACTTTGTCGTTGGTGGCGTTCTGAAATATATGTTGGGCGCTCCGGGCGTCGGCTATATGTACACAAAAGCTGAAACAACGAAAAATCTAATCCCGTCTTCAACTGGTTGGTTTGCAGCTAAAGATATTTTTAAGATGGGAATTCATGAATATGATCCCGCAATTGATGCGAGACGTTTTGAAAGCGGAACTCCGCCAATTCCAAGTCTGTACCCCGCTGTTGCTGGCCTCGAATACCTTTTAGCGGTTGGCATGGATGAGATCGTGGATTACGTAAGTCATCTTCACGATGCCCTAAGAACGGGAATCGAAGAAATCGGCGGTTCTATCGCCACTCCTGCTCATGCCCATGCTGCGATGTTGGCGGTTAGATCTACTGATGAGAACGCCCTAGTGGCAGCTTTAGAAACTGAAAAAATCATCACCTCTTGTAGAGACGGAAATCTTCGAATCTCACCTCACTTCTATAACAATATGGAAGATATAGATCGCACTGTAACGGCGCTGGCAAAACATAAGGCTCTGCTTAAAACCTCTTAGGTATCGAACATGAAGCAAATTCAGAAAATTTATTCTACTTTTGCTCTCATATCACTAATGTCGAATCTCATTATTCCCAATTCGAATGCGGCCCCTAGCGGAGGCGGTGGTCAACCTCAACCGGCACCCACATCTGCGCCGACTGAAACTCCGACAATTGCCCCATCTCCGATTGCCAAAACATTAGAGAGTCAGTTGAAGACAGTTCTCTCTTTAATTGGGGAAAAGAACTGGATACAGGCTGAAATCACTCTAAGAGAATTGCGAGATTCAAACAGTAAAAGTGCAGAAGTATGGAACTTGTCTGGATATGTGGCAAGAAACACCAGTAATTTGGAGGACGCCGACGCTTTCTATCGCCAGGCTCTTTTCATTGATGCTAAGCATCTAGGCGCACTCGAGTATCAAGGAGAATTATTCTTGAGATTGAATAAATTAGGGGCCGCTCGCCGAAATCTTGCCCAACTAAGAATCCTTTGCGGCAGCAAATGTGAAGAATACCGCGATTTGAATAAAGCAATTAAGGCGTCTTTAAAGGCAAAAAACGCTAGAGCCGGCACGAATTTATATTACTTACCAGAATTCCTTTAGCGCCTAATTGCCAGAGTTTATCCATGGCGGAGTTAACTTCTTTGCGTTTCACCATCGCTCTAACCGCAACCCACTCTGAGTTCTGTAATGGCGAGATAGTTGGAGATTCGATACCCGGGGTAATCGCACAGGCCTTATCTAAATCTTTCTTCAAAACATCGTAGTCAACGAGAACATATTGACGGGCAATAACAACACCAGAAAGCCTTCTGACGAGAGTATCGACAGCGCTTTGATCAACTTTGCTGTTGCCTTGAATCAATACTGCTTCAGAATTCGTTATGGCCTCGCCGAAACTAGCTAAGTTTGCCGCGCGCAAGGTGCTGCCCGTTGAAACAACGTCGGCGATTAAGTCTGCGACGCCAAGCGCTATTGCGCTCTCGACGGCTCCATCGAGCTCAACAATGGTCGCCTCAATTTTCTTCTCATCTAAGTAGTTCTTTAGTAGACGTGGATACGCGGTCGCAATTCGCTTTTTAGAAACGTCCTTAAGTTCAAAGTCCTTACCCTGGGGACCGGCAAATCTGAAAGTTGATTTCCCAAAGTCTAAATCAAGAATTACTCGCGCTTGGGCTCCACTATCAAGAAGTAAATCCCGGCCGGTAATACCAAGATTCAATTCACCATTACCGACATATACCGCGATATCTCTCGGCCGCAAGTAATAAAACTCAACGTCGTTGTCATTATCAATAAGAGATAAATCTCTATCGTCGGTGCGCTGTCGATATCCTGATTCTCGCAAGATTTGTGCCGCGGCTTCAGAGAGACTTCCCTTATTAGGTAGGGCAATTTTTAATTTCATTTAAAGCTCCTTGTACACATCATCGATTGAAAGTCCTCGAGAAAGCATCAATACCTGAAGGTGATAGAGCAATTGTGAGATCTCTTTGGCCAACTCTTCTTTAGATTCATGCTCGGCTGCAAGCCAAACTTCTCCAGCTT
This sequence comes from Actinomycetales bacterium, assembly GCA_018969585.1. Classification (GTDB taxonomy): domain Bacteria; phylum Actinomycetota; class Actinomycetes; order Nanopelagicales; family Nanopelagicaceae; genus MAG-120802. The sequence goes on from JAGWYB010000022.1 coordinate 9,769, forward strand.
CTTCGATAATTTTCTTGCCGATTTCATGAATTCCCGAATCTAGTTCGGCGACAGTTCTTGAGCCGCTCGGACGCTCCTGAGAGGTCTTTACGAGTTGTGCCCATAATTGGTCAAAAGATTTCATGGTTAAGTTTACCGCACCAAATATTTCTATGATTCAGAGAATTGTTTCTTCAAAACAGGTAATAGTGCCGTTATGGCATGCTGGACCAGCAGGATCTACCAAGTACAGAAGTGAATCACTGTCGCAATCGAGTTTGATATCAATGATGCGTTGAGTATTTCCAGATTCCTCGCCTTTTACCCAAAGTTTATTTCTGCTTCTGCTCCAAAAAGTAGCCTTCCCAGATGCTATTGAATTTTCAAGCGCCTCTTGATTTACCCAGGCAACCATCAAAACTTCTTTACTTGAATTATCTTGCACTACGACGTTAACCAATTCGCCGTTCTCAAAGCGCCGTTTTAGAGACTCTGGAATCACTTCAATATTCTCCCACTAGTTAGACATTTCCATGCGAACTGGGAAACCATTTTTGGCTAGTTCATCTTTCACTTGATTTATACGTACTTCGCCGAAATGAAATACAGAAGCTGCTAGGAGTGCGTTTGCCCCAGCTGCTAAAGCCTCTTGAAAATGTTCTACAGTTCCTGCTCCACCGCTTGCGATTATCGGTAAATTTGAATGCTCGCGAGCGACTTTTATCATTTCGAGATCATAACCAGATTTAACACCGTCTCTATCCATGGAATTTAAAAGTATTTCACCCGCGCCTCGAATCTCTATTTCCTCAATCCATGAGCGCATATCGAGACCGCTACTCTTTCTGCCTCCATGAGTTGTGACTTCAAACTCTCCATTTTCATTCCTGCGAGCATCTACTGATAAGACAAGGACTTGATTACCGAATCTTTCACTGATTTCATTAATTAATTCTGGTTTTGAAATTGCGGCTGTATTGATTGATACTTTATCGGCGCCTGCGCGCAACAACGTGTCTACTTGAGCAATGCTGCTAATTCCGCCACCTACAGTTAGCGGGATAAAAATCTCTTCGGCACATTTCTTCACAACCTCGATTGTGGTGGATCGACCATCGGCCGAAGCTGAAATATCTAGAAAAGTTAACTCGTCCGCTCCCTCCATTTGATATTTCCTGGCCATTTCAACTGGATCTCCAGCATCAACAAGATTAATAAAATTAATACCTTTTACAACCCTTCCTGCATCTACATCGAGACAAGGAATTATTCGTATTGCAAGACTCATTTAACACCGCTAGCAATTTCTAGCGCTTGATGCAGGGTAAATGCACCTGAATAGAGCGCTTTCCCGATAATTACTCCCTCTACCCCATCCTTACTTAAGACTGAAACGTTTTTAACATCTTTGATTGAGGATATTCCGCCACTTGCAATAATCGGAGTTTTTGTAAAATTAGTTACTTCTCGAAGTAAATCAAGATTTGGCCCTGTTAGCGTCCCATCTCTCGAGATATCTGTGACAACATAACGAGAGCATCCGGCTCTATCCAATCTCTCAATTGTTTCGAAGAGATCACCACCATCTTTCGTCCAACCGCGACTCGATAGTTCTCTGCCTTTAACATCTAATCCAGCAGCCACCTTATCCCCGAAACGCGCTATTACATCTTCTGTCCATTCGGGATTTTCTAGCGCTGCGGTTCCAAGATTTATGCGATTACAGCCAGTTGATAGCGCCTTAATCAATGATTCTTCATCTCTTATGCCGCCCGATAGTTCAATTTCTAGATCTACGCTTTCAATTACTTTTTGAATGATAGGGAAATTGCTTCCTTGTCCAAAAGCTGCATCTAAATCAACCAGATGTATCCATCGAGCGCCAGCAGCAGCAAATTCTTGAGCAACTTGAACCGGCTCGCCATATTGAGTTTCTGCGGAAAGTGCACCCTGAACAAGACGAACTGCCTTACCACCTTTCACATCGATGGCCGGGAGAATTTCGAATCTACTCATAAACTTTCAACCCAATTCCTTATCAACCTCAAACCGGCTGCACCTGATTTTTCAGGATGAAATTGGACTACTGACACTAATTTCGTCTCAACTGCGCTTACAAAGTTGCCTTGATAATCAGTATACGAATTCAACCCAGCTTCGACTGGTTTTAGAAGACCATAACTATGTACAAAATAAAATCTTTCTCTTTCAATGCCCTTGAACAGAGTTGAATTCTCGCCAGTTTCAACTTGGTTCCAACCTATATGAGGGAGAATCTTTGCGGGCAACAACTCCACGTCACCTTTGAGAATTCCTAAACCTTGACTTGTGATCTTTTCAAATCCTTTACTGAACATGATCTGCATACCTACACATATGCCAAGAATCTTTTTCCCAGCAGCAATGTGGCTATTTATAATTTCCCCACCATTTATAGCCCGAAGTTGATTCATGCAAGCGGCAAACGCGCCAACGCCGGGTATCACTAATCCTTCAGCTTTTTCGCAAACTCTTGGGTCCGAAGTTACGATAACTTCACGAGAAGTTGTTGCAAACGCACGTTCTGCTGAGCGAAGATTTCCAGAGCCGTAATCAAGAATGGTTATCAAAGAGAACCTTTAGTCGAAGGTATCCCACCCACTCTAGAATCTAATGACACAGCTTCTTTTAAAGCACGTGCAACTGCTTTAAATTGAGCTTCATAAACATGATGGGCATTTCGTCCTTCTAAAACTCTTACATGCAATGCTATTCGAGCCTCTGCCACAAAAGATTCCCAAATATGACGTCCAAGCGTTGTATCAAATGTTCCTATTAACTCAACAATTTCTGGTTCTTTGTGCACAAGGTACGGACGACCAGAGAGATCTACCGCTGCTTGAACCAATACTTCATCCAATGGAACCAGAGCGTCGCCAAATCTTCGAATCCCCGACTTGTCTCCGAGCGCCTCACGTAAAGCTTGTCCTAAAGCAAGTGAGGTATCTTCAACGCTATGGTGTGAATCAACTTCGATGTCTCCAACTGTCTTTATTTCAAGATCAAAGCTCGCGTGCTTTCCTAGTTGACTTAACATATGATCAAAAAACGGCTCGCCGGTTGATATTTCAATTTTCCCAGTGCCGTCTAGATTTAATTTAACCGAGACGTCAGACTCTTTGGTCGTTCTCTTTACTGACGCTTGTCTCATATTTCTCCTAGGTTAGAGAGTGAATTCTAGCGTAGAGAGGTTTTTAAGGAGTTGAGAAATTGCTCGTTCTCCTCGGGAGTGCCAATAGTTACTCGGAGAAAACCTTCAATACCAACATCTCTAATCAAAATGCCATGATCCAAAATCCTTTGCCATAGATCCTGGCTCTTTGGCTGAAATCCGGTGAAGAAAAGAAAGTTAGCGCCACTATCTATAACTTTAAGGCCCAACTTTGTCATTTCAGCATGTAAACGATTCCGCTCCGAAATAATCAATTCGATTTCAGATTGCATTAGTTTCACATTATTTAGTGCAACGAGGGCTGCCGCTTGGGTGAGAGTACTTAGGTGATAAGGAAGTCTTACGATCTTTAACCCCGAGATTACGTTGGGGTCTGCGACAAGATATCCAACTCGAACTCCAGCAAATGCAAAAGCTTTACTCATAGTTCGAACAACAGCTATTTGAGGAAAATCCTTAATTAGCTCAATAGCCGACTTCTCGCTTGAGAACTCTGCATAAGCCTCATCGACAATCAACAACGCACTTCTACCTTGGATGAATTCTGCTATTTTTTTAATATCACTTAACTTGACGACTCCACCAGTTGGATTGTTAGGAGAGGTTATGAATATGAGAGATGGATTTGTTTCTTCAATTTTCTTGTGAAGGGCTGGGATATCTATCGTGAAATCTTCTTTAAGTGATATCGCAGTCCAATCAGAGTTTGTAATTTTTGCGATTAGCGGATGAACTGAATAGGAGGGTGACAGACCGACACAACTTGAGTTTGCGTATGCCAGGAAAATTTGTTGAAGAATTTCATTACTGCCATTTGCGGCCCAGATGTTTTCTGCTGTTAAGAAATCTTTTGACAGATATTCAGCCAGAGCACTTCTTAATTTTATAGCATCACGATCGGGATAGCGATTGAGGTTTTTTGCAATTATTTCAATTTCATTAGTTAATTCTGTGATAACTGATTTAGGAAGTTGGTAAGGATTCTCATTTGTGTTTAGCTTGATAACATCTTGAATTTGAGGCGCGCCATAAACTTTGTTATCCCGCAGTGATTCCTTTATCGGTAACCAGTTCGGCCAATTAGCCACGTTTTCTCTCCATTCAAGATTGGGCTTCGGGAGCCAATGATGCTCCGTCTACGCCCCATGCACCGTTAATTCTAGACAATAGATATTCCATCCAATAAGCCTTACTGTCATTTCCCGTAACCTTAACGCCGAATAGGAAGTAATCCTCACTTGAGTCACATGAATAAATCTCGAATTTTTCTAAATCGAGCAGCATTGGATATTGATTAGAAATTATCGAGGCAAATTGGTCAATGGAGTTCGTTGCGCGAAAATCGGCTGAGGCAAATCCGTAAGCCGCTTTAGGGTCAGGATCTTTAAAGGCATTTAATTGACCTTTAATCCATCGCGATCCCTCTTCAAAATATGTTTGGTCGCAATTATTCTGAAGATCCAGTGTAGAGCTCTCTTCCATTGGATTTGGTTCCTCAATATCACTAGAACAAGCGGTAGCCAGGAAAAGAGTGACTAGCAATATCGAAAATACCTTCATACCGCTTAAGGTAATCAACTTATTTATCTATGAAGTGAGTGAATGACCAACCCCATAACCAGGCGAACACGAAGACTCCCAAGATATAGAGCACATCCATTATTGAAATATCCATGTGATAAGCGTAGTCGGCTAAACGGTAAGAGGCCTGCTAGTTGGTTCTATCGGCGACGGGAGTTGAGTCCGTCCCATTAATTTTTGATCTACTGCTGCCGCCGCGCTCCTACCTTCGGCTATCGCCCACACAATAAGAGATTGTCCGCGTCCGGCATCGCCGCATACATATACATTCTCTATATTGGTGGCGAAATCCTTATCTCGTTTGATAGCGCCGCGTTCATCTAGAGCTAATTCAAGTTCCGAAACTAATTTATTCTGCTCCGGACCTGTAAACCCAAGTGCTAGCAAGACCATATCGGCTTCAAGCACACGCTCAGTCCCAGGTACCGGTTCAAATTTACCGTTCTCATATTTTGTCTCAACAATTTTTAGTCCGATTAAATTACCCTCAGTATCTTTTATGAATTCTTGAGTTGAAATTGAATAAAGGCGTTCTCCCGCTTCTTCATGAGCGCTACTTACTCTATAGACGGCAGGATAGGTTGGCCATGGTTGAGATGATGGTCGTTCATCTGTTGGTCTGGGCAAGATTTCAATCTGTGTAATCTCAGCTGCACCTTGACGAATTGCTGTGCCTAAACAATCTGCGCCAGTATCTCCACCGCCCAAAATAATTACGCGCTTACCTTTTGCTGAGATTTTCGGTTCTTCATTTAATTCTCCGAGCGCCTGCTTGTTTCCCCATGGTAAATATTCCATGGATTGGTAGACACCTTTTGCTTCGCGGCCTGGAATATTTAATTCGCGAGCTTGAGTTGCACCGACAGCAAGCACGACCGCGTCATATCGAGTCTTCAAATCATTGGCAGTTAGATCAACTCCGACATTTACGCCAGCACGGAATTGGGTTCCTTCCTGCTTCATTTGATTTAAGCGGCGATCCAGAATGGATTTCTCCATTTTGAATTCTGGTATTCCGTATCTCAGCAATCCACCTATTTTGTCTGCTCGCTCATAGACGACGACAGTATGGCCGGCTCTAGTAAGTTGTTGCGCAGCTGCTAGGCCAGCCGGGCCAGAACCAATTACCGCAACGGTCTTTCCTGTTATTCGATCTGGTTGTAGTGGGCGGACGGTCCC
>JAGWYB010000055.1 GCA_018969585.1 Actinomycetales bacterium
AACGATTCAATTCTGCAATGAATATCCGAGATCTGCAAGAAAATTTTCAAGAATATACTTCTCAACAAAAACGAGCGCTATTTGGCATTTCAATACTTGCGATAGCGTTTGCGATTTTCCTATTTGTCACCACTCGGGGTAGCGCAGTCGCTCAGGAATCTCCCAAACCTTCAATCTCTATTTCCTCGATTCAGTCAACAATATTCGTTCATGTCGCTGGCAAAGTGAAAGATCCAGATGTATACCCGTTACTCAAAGGCGCTCGCGTAGCAGACGCAATCAAAGCAGCTGGAGGAGCGCTCAAAGGGGTTGATACAAGCGATATCAATCTGGCGCGAATCCTTGTTGATGGCGAGCAAGTTTATGTCGGTTATATTCCAAAAGTTTCCTCATCGAGCAAAGGATCCAAGCGAAAATTTAATGGAATTGTGAACATTAATCGGGGTACCAAGGCTGAATTTGATTCTCTTCAGGGTATTGGGCCAGTAATTGCAGGACGCATCGTCACTTATCGAAACCAGAATGGTTCGTTCATGGCACTTGAGGATCTATTGAAAGTTTCTGGAATTGGACCGAAAACCCTTGAAAGGATTCGAGCACGTTTGACCCTGTAAGGAGTGAGGCGCAACGGCAGCATGTAGACCTAAGACTCCTGTTTTATGCGTGCGGACTTTGGCTCGGAGCCATTCTTTCCAGCTATGTCCGATGGAACATCGGAGTTCTCATTATCGGCGCCTTCCTGATTTCTATTCGTCGGAACCAAATTTTAAAGATCTGCGTGCTCTCAATAGCAGTTGGAGGAATGATCTTTGGAATTCACGTAGCAACTCTGCACCATAGTTTAATTAGCAAATACATCGGAAGAGATTCTGAAGTACTAATTAACGCGGTTGTGACAACTGAACCTAAGCAGCAACTAGAACGAGTGCGAGGTTCGCATCTGCAGCCAGGAAAAGTTTCATTTCTGGCAAGAACTGTGACCCTTAAAATCGACGATAACAATTTTTACGTTCGAGTTCCAATACGAGTTCTATCCAGTAGAAAAACTAATGTGATTACGGGCGATAAGATTCTGGTCAAAGGCGTCCTGATCAAATCTTCTGAAAAAAGAGTCGCCGCGATGCTCATTTCATCTGAAAATATTGCTCTTTATTCTCAAGCGCATGCGTACATGCGATTTCTGGCAACAGTACGAGCAAAGTATCGTGATGAACTTGCAAAATTTAATGACGAAGCTGGCGCGTTAATTCCCGGAATGATTATCGGCGACACGACTCTGCAAACTTCCGGATTCACAGATCAGATGAAGCGGGCCGGTCTTTCACATTTGACGGCAGTAAGTGGTGCCAATTTTGCAATTGTGAGTTCCTTAGTTTTCTTTCTCTTTCGCAGAGTCATCCCAAGGATTATTCCTCGCTTGATAGTTACCGCAGGATTTCTTACTTTATTTCTGCTTCTAGTACGTCCCTCACCATCTGTGTTGCGAGCTGGAGTCATGGCCGCCGTCATTCTGGCAGCTCGCGCCAGCGGTAATTCTCAAAATTCAGCTGCAGCTTTAGCAACTGCAATTTCCACGCTGTTATTGGTTGATCCATTTCAAGCACTTGAGCCCGGCTTTATTCTCTCTGTTTTGGCAACAAGCGGACTACTTTTTATTGCGCCGCACTTATCTCGAAGATTTGCTCGACTCTTACCGGAGAGTGTGGCCGAAGTGGTTGCGGTCCCGTGCGCAGCCACAATCGCATGCACGCCGTATTTATTGGTGCTTTCTGGAGAGGTTTCCGCTTTAAGTATCGTCTTTAATATCTTAGTTGCACCGGTTGTAGCACCGATAACGATTCTAGGCTTCCTCGCACTATTACTGATGCCACTTGAAATCTTACATACATTGTTGATTTGGCCGGCTCATCTCCTCGCAACGTGGATAACAAGAGTTGCATCCTGGTCTGAGGCCTCACCAACCTTAGGAGTCAATCCAGTGGCACTTATTGTGAGCGCAACTGTCTCATATTTAATTTTCCGTAAATTTGGTTTACGTTCCCTATTCATAATTACTTTTCTTACTTTTGGATTGGCTCTCATTCCTCGATTAACGTTTCCAGGAAGTAATTGGAGAATTGTCCAATGTGATATTGGCCAAGGGGACGCACTCATACTTAACCTCGGGGGAGGTGATGCAATTTTGTTCGACACTGGACCTGACCCGCGCGCTCTCAGTAAATGTCTGAAGCGGGCGGGAATCAAGCGACTTCCGCTAATAATCATTTCTCATGGACATGCTGATCATTATTTTGGGGCACAAGGACTGAGTTCCCGTTTTAAAGTTGGCGAAATCTGGAGTAATGGAAACCCACAGGTCTCCACTGCGCTTGATAGAGAGATTCTCAATATTCGCCAGGGAATGAGCGCCACTATTGCGGGCGCCTCTATCGAGATTCTCTGGCCGAATCAGGAGAATAGAACCTTCCAATCTTTGGGAGGTGATGG